>NZ_CP101505.1:0-12500 GCF_024362345.1 Polaribacter dokdonensis
ATGAATTATACTGCTGAATCCGTTTGGACAGACTGTTTATCTTTTATAAAAGATAATATTAAGCCACAAGCCTACAAAACATGGTTTGAACCTATAAAACCGGTTAAACTTTCTGGAGAAGCATTAACAATTCAAGTACCTAGTAAGTTTTTTTATGAATGGTTAGAAGAACACTACATTAAATTATTGCGTGTTGCCTTAGTAAGACAATTAGGAAATGATGCCAAATTGATTTACGATGTTAAAATGGAGAACAATTACAGCAGTAATAGACCTCAAATAGTAAAGATTCCTAGTTCTAATAGAGATCCTTTAAAACCACAGAAAGTTACTGTACCTTTAGATTCTAGTAAAAGAGAATTAAGAAACCCTTTTATTATACCTGGTTTACAAAAAGTTAAAATTGAATCTCAATTAAATCCTAATTACAGTTTTGCGAATTTTGTAGAAGGTGATTCTAATAGATTAGCACGTTCTGCAGGTATGGCTGTTGCCAATAAACCTGGAGGTACATCATTTAATCCATTATTAATTTATGGTGGAGTTGGTTTAGGTAAAACGCATTTATCTCATGCAATTGGTGTAGATATTAAAGATAAATATCCAGATAAAACTGTTTTATATATTTCTTCAGAAAAATTTACGCAACAATTTATAGATTCTGTAAAATCGAATACTAGAAATGATTTTATTCATTTCTATCAAATGATTGATGTTTTAATCATAGATGATGTTCAATTCTTGTCTGGTAAAGCAGGTACCCAAGATGTATTCTTCCATATTTTTAATCACTTACATCAAAATGGTAAGCAGGTTATTTTAACTTCAGATAAAGCTCCTGTAGATATGCAGGATATAGAACAACGTTTGTTGTCTCGTTTTAAATGGGGATTGTCAGCAGAATTACAGGCACCAGATTATGAAACTAGAATTTCTATCCTTCAAAACAAATTGTTTAGAGATGGTGTAGAAATGCAAGAAGAAATTATTGAATACATTGCTAAGAATATAAAATCTAATGTTAGAGAACTAGAAGGTGTTATTATTTCTATGATTGCACAAGCTTCGTTTAACAGAAGAGAATTTTCTATAGAGCTAGCAAAACAGATTGTAGATAAGTTTGTAAAGAACACCAAGAAAGAAGTTTCTATAGATTATATTCAGAAAGAAGTTTCTAAGTATTTTGATATGGATGTAGCTACTTTACAATCTAAGACAAGAAAACGTCATATTGTTCAAGCACGTCAATTAGCTATGTTTTTTGCTAAGAGATTAACCAAAACTTCATTGGCTAGTATTGGTAATCAAATAGGGCAAAGAGATCATGCAACTGTTTTACACGCTTGTAAAACTGTAGATAATCTTACAGAAACAGATAAACAGTTCAAAAAATACGTAGACGATCTTACTAAGAAGTTAACCTTCTAAATCATTATCATGACTAAAGTACTTATGGTTTGCTTGGGGAATATTTGTCGTTCACCATTAGCAGAAGGTATTTTGCAATCTAAAATTAATTCAAAAGATATTTTTGTAGACTCTGCAGGAACTGCAGCTTATCATGTTGGTAATTTACCAGATGAACGCTCAATAGCAGTTGCTAAAAAATATGATATAGATATTACGAACCAAAGAGCAAGAAAATTTGTTGTTGAAGATTTTGATAAATTTGACTTTATTTATGCTATGGATGAAAGTAATTATCAAAAAATTTTAAGTCTTGCTAGAAATAATGAAGATGAGGATAAAGTTCATTTGATTTTAAATGAGTCTTCACCAGCAAGAAATTTATCAGTTCCAGATCCTTATTATGGAGGAAATGATGGCTTTGAAAATGTATTTCAAATGTTAGATGAGGCTTGTGCTACAATAGCATCAAAATTATAATTAATCAAAATTTTATTTACTATGATTGGTAAACTCTATTTAATACCAACTACTCTAGGAGAAACTGAACCTTTAGAGGTGATGCCACTATCTGTTAAAAAGGTAGTAGAGCAAATAGATTACTATATTGTAGAAAATGAAAAATCTGCAAGACGTTTTATCAAAAAAATCACACCCAAAAAACCGCAACCAAATTTAACTATAAAGCTTTTAGATAAATATGCTGTAGAAGAGGAAACACAGACATATTTAGATGTTTGTGCTCAAGGTTTTAATGTAGGTTTGTTATCTGAAGCAGGTGTACCAGCTATAGCAGATCCAGGTGCAAGTATTGTAAAATTGGCACATGAAAAAGGTATTCAAGTTGTGCCATTAGTTGGACCTAGCTCTATATTAATGGCAATGATGAGTTCTGGTATGAATGGACAGAACTTTGCTTTTAATGGTTATTTGCCTATTGATAAAGGAGAACGTAAAAGGGCTATTAAAGATTTAGAAAGACTTTCTTTGGATAAAAATCAAGCTCAAATTTTTATTGAAACACCTTACAGGAATGAAAAAATGCTAGCAGATTTAAAAGCTATTTTATCACCTAGTACAGCTTTATGTATTGCTGCAGATATTACTTTGCCTAGTGAATATATTAAAACACTATCTATAAAAGATTGGAAACATCAACAACCAGATTTACACAAGAAGCCAGCAATATTTATAATTCAGAAGTAATTATACTTTTGCTTTTCTATCAGCTTTTATAACACTTACATCGTAATCAGAGAACTTTTTCATATACATCTGTATGGTTGCTCCATAAGCATCTTTAAAACGTACAGTTCCATTACTTCTTAAAAACTTTTTTACGTTTCCAGCACCACTTAAATGCGCTGACGCTAAAATTCCAGATTCTGTAATTTTAATTCCGTTAATCGTTTTTCCTACAGAACGTTCAATATCTTTTCTAAGAATCCATTTATTTACGCTACACAAAGCAATAAATGCTTTTTCTTGTTGCTCAGGATTGTTTAAAAAAGCTTTTGTATCATATATTCTAAAGCGTTCTAGAGTAGTTCTACCAAATTGATATTTGCCTAAATAACCTAAAGTGTTAATGACTCTATATTTACCTTGAGATTCTTTAAAAGCTACTGCTTCTTTAAAAGCTACAAAGTTTTTTTGTAAATAAGGAATGTTGTAGTCTACGTAAACAGGATTTGTGTCTGCTTTTACAGGAGATTTCTTTTTGGTTACTTCAGTAGCTGCTGTTAGTATTAAAGCAATCCCTATTAAAAATAAAAACTTTTTGATCATAATAATCTTTGTTTTACGGGTGCAAATTTAAGATTAATTTTGAAAACACTGATAATCAATAGATTAATTTCGTCGAAATTGTGTATAATGACGTTTAAAGGTATTTTTATTAAGATTTCGTAGCAACTATATCGTTTGCTTTTAAGAATACTCTAATAAAACATAAATATTTAAGTCGATTTGATAAATACTTATCTATTTACACCATTTTTATTAAGCCAGGCTTGATATTCTCTTGCATTTCTATTGTGTTGAGCCAAGCTATTTGCGAATTTATGATAACCAAAGTTGTCTATATCAACGCACATATAATAGTAATTATGATCTTTATAGTTCAAAACACCATCTATAGACGAAATGTCTGGCATACTAATTAAAGTAGGAGGTAAGCCTCTATATTTATAAGTGTTGTAAGGTGAGTTAATTTCTAAATCAACATTTAAAACACGTTTTACAACAAAATCCTGTCCTTTAACTTCTTTAATAGCATATATAACAGTAGGATCTGCTTGTAAAGGCCAACCATCTCTTAATCGATTTAAATATAAACCAGCTACAATTGGTTTTTCTATTTTCTTTGCAGTTTCTTTTTGAACAATAGAAGCTAGGGTAATTACTTCAGATTGAGTCATATTTAAAGCTTTAGCTTTTGCTAGCCTGTTCTTACTCCAAAATCTTTTGTATTCATTTAATAACTTATCTCTAAATTGATCAGCAGAAACTGTCCAATAGAATTGATAACTATTAGGTATACAAATTTGTAGAGCAGACTTTTCAGTTAGATTATTCTCCTTTAAAAATTTTTCATTTCTAAAGGAATTTAAAATAGCAATTGAATCTGTAGCAATTTGTTCTGCAATTCTTCCAGCAAACTTTTCTAAAGTATCTTGATTATTAAAAGACACACTAACTGCAGTTTGATTGCCAATTCTTAGCATATTCACTACATCATTATTAGACATGCCTTTCTTTAATACGTATCTACCAGGTTTTACTTTGGTAAAACTTTTTTTTGAGGCAACCCATAAAAAGTAATTTGGTCTATTTGAAATAGGAGCAATTTTCTTGTCTAGATCAGTTAAGTTATCAGTTTCATGAACAAAAAGAACAGTTTCTTTATTTATGGCTTCACCAAAAATGTTTTGATAGTAAGTAAATACAACTACAGCTATACCTATAAAAGTAATTGCTGCTATAATGGCTATTTTCTTTTTCAAATTGTAGTAATCTTAAATTTTAGCAAAACTAATCATTTATCAATTGGTATAAAATTTCATCTTTAAAATTTCCTTGAGATGAAATCCAATCTTTTTTTACACCAACTTTAGTAAAATTTTTGCTTTCAAAAAGTTTAATACTTTTTGCATTGTCACTTGTAATGTTAGCATAAAGTTGATGCAATTCCAAATGAGAAAAAGTATACTTAATAAGTAACTCTAAAGATTCACTTGCAAAGCCTTTGTTTTGAAATTCTGGGTCTATTAATATGCCAATCCCTGCTCTTTTATGCTTAGGATTAAAATCAAACAAATCAATTAGACCTAAATTTTTATGAGTTTTAGTATCTATAATCATTAAACGCAGTTGTTTGGCTTCAAAAATATCTAAAAGCGCATTTTCTAAATATTGTTTTAAAACATATTTAGAGAAAGGAGTGTTTGTATGGCTAACTTCCCAAAAATTTTCGTTGTTTTCAATTTGAAATAAAAACTCCAAATCTTCAGGCTCTAAAGCTCTTAAATAAACAGATTTTCCTTTTAGTGTTTTCATTAAACTGATATTTCTCCCTTAAATACAAATGTAGCTGGTCCTTTTAGAAAAACATTTTTATATGAACCATTTTCCTCAGAAAACGATACTTCTAATAGACCACCTTCTACTGGTAAAGAAATTAAATTACTATTGGTTTTCTTGGTTTTATGCATGGCAATTGCAACAGCTGTTACTCCAGTTCCACATGCTAAAGTTTCATTCTCAACCCCTTTTTCATAAGTTCTAACTCTAAAAGTATTCTCATTTATTTGTTGCGCAAAGTTTACATTACTTCCAGGGTTTGTATAAGAATACCTTATTTTTTTACCATTTTCAAATACAGGATAATTATCTAAAGAGTCAACCAATTCTACATGATGCTGAGTACCAGTATATGTAAATACTGCATTTTCTTTAACCTCAATTTCATCAACATCTATCATTTGTAATGAAATAATATCATTATTTATTTCTGCAAAATGAGGCCCATCAACTGCAATAAAAGTGGTTTTGTCAGTAATCATTTTTAAATGTTTAGCAAAAGCCACAGCACATCTAGCTCCATTACCACAAAAGGTTTCACTACCATCTGCATTAAAGTAAATCATTTTAAAATCATACTCTTTATCTTCTTCTATAAGTATAATTCCATCTGCACCAACTCCAAAATGTCTGTCGCAAATTTGTGAAATTTTGTCAGTATTTTTTTTTGGAAAGATTTTTGTTCTGTTATCTACCATAACAAAATCATTTCCTGTTCCTTGATATTTTAAAAAAGGTAAATTCATGCAACAAAGGTAATGATTTACGTACAAAATTAGTTCTGTTAAAACACGGTTAAAATCAGTTAAAACCAAGTTAAACAGATTTTTTGAAAATGTTAAAATTGTATATTTACTTAATTAAAAATTTAGATTTATGAAGAAATTTTTTAGTTTTTTAGGAATGGCATTTTTAGGAGGAGCTCTTACATTAGGAGGTTATAAAATGCTTTTTGATGAGCCAATTGCTCAAAACAATTCGCAAGAAGTAACTTTGCCAACAATTCAGGCAAATTATAATTCAGCATTAAATACAATTGCATCTGCAACAGATGCAGCTTCTATAGATTTTACAATTGCAGCAGAAAAGACAGTAAATTCTGTAGTGCACGTAAAAAATACATCTATTAGAACTCAACAAAGTCCTTTAGATATTTTCTTTGGTACAGGAAATGGTACAAGAAAATTTGAACAGGTAGGTACAGGAAGTGGTGTTATAATTTCTGCAGATGGTTACATTGTTACAAACAATCACGTAATAGATAATGCAAGCGCAATTGAAATCACTTTAAATAATAAGAAAAAGTATGAGGCAGAATTAATAGGTGCAGATGCAACCAATGATATAGCTTTGTTAAAAATTGATGCAGAAATAGACCTGCCTTACACACCATTTACAAACTCGGATAATGTAAAAATAGGGGAGTGGGTTTTGGCTGTTGGTAATCCTTATAATTTAACATCTACAGTAACTGCAGGTATTGTAAGTGCAAAAGGTAGAGATTTAGAAGGTAATGTTAATATTGAATCTTTTATACAAACTGATGCAGCTGTTAACCCAGGAAATAGTGGTGGAGCTTTGGTAAATACTAGAGGAGAATTGGTTGGTATTAATACTGCAATATCATCTAGAACTGGTTCCTTTATTGGGTATTCTTTTGCAGTACCTTCTAACATTGCTAAAAAGGTTGTTGATGATTTGTTGGAATTTGGAGCAGTACAAGAAGCAATTTTAGGAATTGGTATTGATAATAGATATGAAGATGAAGGCGTAAAGATTGGAAAGGTGTATTATGATGAAGGTGCTAATAACAATCAATTTAAAGAAGGTGATATTATAAAGAGTATAAACAATGTAAAAATTTCTAAATTCTCTGAATTAAAAGGTCAGTTAACAGCTAAAAGACCTGGAGATTATGTAGATGTTACTATAGAAAGAGAAGGTGAGTTGATTACCAAAAAAGTGGTCTTAAATAAGAAAGATACTTTTAACTCAAGAACTTTAAATATTTCCTTAAAGGATGTAACTGCTAAAGAAAAAAAGAAGTTTGATATTAAAGGAGGGGCTAAGATTATTCAAAATAATAATAGAACATTAAATTATTATGGAATAACAGAAGGTTATATCATTACAAAAGTGAATTCTAAACCAGTAACAACTGCAGCAGAAGCTACAAGAAAAATAGAAAATAGTAAGGTAAATAGAGGTACACCATTATTTTTAGAGTTGATAAACCCAAAAGGAGAAATAGAGAAGATTGTATTAAGATAAAATTCAAAAATTAAATTAAAAATCCTGATGTTCGCATCAGGATTTTTTTTATACTAAACTTTTCACGAAATCGATTTCGTGTTTTAAAAAAAAGAAATACTTTTGCAAAAATTTTAAAATAGCAACACAACTATGTCATCAATTTTAGATTACGAAAAAGAAGTTTCTTCACAAGCACAAACTAGAAGAGCTACTGTAGAATTTATTAATATCGTGAATGATTTATGGTATGATAAATCTATTGAACTTGTACTTTTTAGAAATCCGTTAGTAGATAAAAGAGCTAGTGAGGTTTTAAACCTAATTGATTATGCAAAAGAATTTGTAAACAAATCAATTACAATTCAAGATGCTTTAAGTATTGCAAAAGCAATACAACAAATAGAGTTACCATCATCAAAATTAGATATTGGTAAATTGGCTTACGAATGTCATTTAAACCCAAAAGGTTGTGAAGACAAAGTTGCCTTTGTGAAAAAACAATTAAAGAACGTAACTAAAGCCAAAAATATAACTCCAAAAGATGTTGTATTGTATGGTTTTGGTAGAATTGGTAGATTATTAGCAAGAGAGTTAATGACAAAAATGGGTAAAGGTTCTCAATTAAGATTAAGAGCTGTTGTAACTCGTGGAGAAATTACTCAGGCAGTTTTAGATAAAAGAGCCTCTTTATTAAGTATAGACTCTGTTCATGGAGATTTTTTAGGAACTGTACAGACAGATTTAGAAAACAAAGCTTTAATTATAAATGGTACTACTGTTCATATGATTTCTGCTAAGAATCCAGAAGATATAGATTATACAGCGTACAAAATTAACGACGCTTTAATTATAGATAATACTGGTGCTTTTAGAGATGATGTTGCTTTAGCAAGACATTTAAAAGCAAAAGGTGCTAGTAAAGTTTTATTAACAGCACCTGGTAAAGGAATACCTAATATTGTACATGGAGTTAATCATAAACAAAATGACCCAGATAAAGTAGATATTTTTTCTGCTGCATCTTGTACAACTAATGCAATAACACCTGTTTTAAAAGTATTAGAAGACAATTTCGGAATTAAGAAAGGACATTTAGAAACGATTCACGCTTATACTAATGATCAGAATTTAGTAGATAATATGCACTCTAAATACAGAAGAGGTAGAGCTGCAGCACTAAATATGGTAATTACAGAAACTGGTGCAGGTAAAGCAGTAGCAAAAGCATTACCAGCTTTAGAGGGCAAATTAACTTCCAATGCAATTCGTGTTCCAGTACCAAATGGATCTTTAGCAATTTTAAATTTACAATTAAGAAGACCTGTTACAACAGATGTTATTAATGCAATTTTAAAACAAAATGCTTTAGAAGGCGATTTAGTAGAACAGATTAAATATTCTCTAGATAACGAATTGGTTTCTTCAGACATTATTGGTTCTACAGCTCCATCAATTTTTGATAGTAAAGCAACTATTACAGATGGAGATTCTATTGTTATTTATATATGGTATGACAATGAGTATGGATATTCTCATCAAGTAATGCGTTTGGCTAAACACATTGCAAAAGTTAGAAGATTTACTTACTATTAGTAGCAATCTTAGAAATAATAAAAACCCAAAACAAATTGTTTTGGGTTTTTGTTTTAAATATTTTACTCTTCCTCAAAAACAGAAATTTTAGCGTCAAATTCATCATTTAAAAACTCCTCTCTACTCATAAAATAATCTGAAGTTATTAATTGAAATTTATCATGAATTTTATTCAAAAACCAAATTATATTATTCGCTTCATCAAAAGCCTCTTCAGCATCAAGTTGTTTATGAAACAATCTTTTAATAACATTGTGGCTATCTAAATTTTGAGCAAAACATTTTAAAACAATTTCTTTGTTAATGTCTTTGTCTGCATTCATTTTTGGAGTAATCTCAAAATCAATAATTGTAGCTTTTGCATTAGGAAACTTACCATTAAACGCTTTGTATAATAATTGATTAATAATAAATAATGTTTTGTGAAGTTCAATTCTAGGGTATTCTTCAGAAATTTTATCAATCAACATTTCATAAGAAACAGAATCTATTTGATGCTCATTCATTTTGTCAGATAATTTATAATCTAATACAATTCTTGCTGCTTCACTTGGCTCTTTATCAGAAATTGCCATAAACAATAATTCTCTTACTTCTTTTAAATCAGTACTTTCTACATTTGGTAATTCAAAACGTTCTAAAAGTTCTTTGTAATCTTCTAAATTCCATGCATTATCTAGGTCATCAACTGTAGAAATTTTATGTATTTTTATAGCGTATTTCATTTCTTTATCATTTTTATATTTAAAGAAATATACACTAAAAAAATGGTTAACAAAGTTTTATTTATATGAATATTCAAGAAAGGATAATAGAGTTACGAAATGAATTAAATACACATAACTATAACTATTATGTGTTAGATAATGCATCTATTTCTGATTTTGAGTTTGATTTAAAATTAAAAGAACTAGAAAAGTTAGAACAAGAAAACCCTATCTTTTTTGATGCAAATTCTCCAACACAAAGAGTAGGAGGTACCATTACTAAAAACTTCAACACTATTGTTCATAAGAATAGAATGTATTCTTTAGATAATTCTTATTCAAAAGAAGATTTATTAGATTGGGAAAAACGTATTCAGAAAATATTAGGCACATCAGAACTTTCTTACACTTGCGAATTAAAATTTGATGGAGCATCAATCAACTTAACTTATGAAAATGGTCAGTTTGTAAAAGCAGTTACAAGAGGTGATGGTTTTCAGGGTGATGAAGTAACCAATAATATCAAAACCATTTTATCAATTCCTTTAAGCATTCAAAAAGATTTTGTTAGCAATTTCGAAATGCGTGGAGAAATTATTTTGCCTTTAGATGGTTTTAATAAAATGAATGTAGAAAGAGTTGCTAATGGAGAAGAAGAATACAGAAACCCAAGAAACACAGCAAGTGGGAGTTTAAAATTACAAGACAGTGCAGAAGTCGCAAAAAGACCTTTAGACTGTTTGTTGTACCAGGTTGTAACATCAGAAAGAAAATATAAAACACATTTTGAAAGTTTAGAGCAAGCAAGAAAAGTAGGTTTTAAAGTCCCTGATACTATAAAACTGGTAAACTCTATTGATGAAGTTTTCGATTTTGTAAACCTTTGGGATGCAAAAAGACATGATTTGCCTTATGAAACAGATGGAATTGTAATAAAAGTAAACAATTTACAACATCAAGAAGAGTTGGGCTATACATCAAAAGCTCCAAGATGGGCTATTGCTTATAAATTTAAAGCAGAGCAAGAAGCTACATTGTTAAATGAAATTACATATCAAGTAGGTAGGACAGGTGCAATTACACCTGTTGCTAATTTAGAGCCAGTTCAATTGGCAGGTACAACTGTTAAAAGAGCTTCTTTGCATAATGCAGATCAAATAGAAAAGTTAGACATTAGAGTAAATGATACAGTCTTTGTAGAGAAAGGTGGAGAAATTATTCCTAAAATAGTAGGAGTAGATTTTTCTAAACGTCCTAAAAGCTCAGAGCCAACAGTTTATGCATCTCATTGTCCTGAATGTGGAACAGAATTAATAAGAACAGAAGGTGATGCAAAACATTACTGCCCCAATGAATTTGGATGTGCTCCTCAAATAACAGGTAGAATTCAGCATTTTATATCTAGAAAAGCTATGGATATTGATGGTTTAGGAGGAGAAACTGTAGATTTATTAAGAAAGGAAGGCTTAATTCAGAATTACGCAGATTTGTATGATTTAACTGTAGAGAAAGTTTTGCCTTTAGAAAGAATAGCTGAGAAATCTGCCAAGAATTTAATTGATGGAATTAAAAAGTCGAAAGAAATTCCGTTTGAAAAAGTATTATTTGCTTTAGGAATTCGTTTTGTTGGTGAAACTGTAGCTAAAAAGTTGGCAAAACATTTTAAATCTATAGATAACTTAATGGCTGCAGATTTTGAAACTCTAATATCTGTTGATGAAATTGGTGATAGAATTGCAAAAAGCATTATTGATTTTTCATCTAACTTAACTAGTATACAATTAGTGACTCGCTTAAAAGAAGCAGGTGTTCAATTATCTGTTTCAGAAGAAAGCTTAAAAAATCAAACAGATAAGTTACAAGGTCAAATATTTGTGGTTTCTGGAGTTTTTCATCAAATGAGTAGAACAGAACTTAAAAAAGCAATTGAAGATAATGGAGGTAAAGTAAGTTCATCAATTTCTAAAAAAACAAATTTTATTGTTGCTGGTGATAATATGGGGCCTTCAAAATTGGCGAAGGCAGAAACCTTAGGTATAGCTATTATTTCAGAACAAGAGTTTATAGATAAAATTGCTTAAAATACTTTGGCTCAATTAATGATTATTATTTAAAGGTTTGAAAAAAATACTATACATATATATAATGTGTTTCTCATTGGCAGCTTTTTCCCAGAAGAAAGAGGTGTTAGATAGTCTTCCTCATAATATTGATGACTATATTTTTGTGAAACCAGGAGATAGTGTAATCATCAAATTAAATGAGATTACGTTATTACCGAAACAAAAATTTCAGTCTAAAGATGATATCCGTTATTATTTATGGTTTAGAAGAAAAGTTTTTAAGGCGTATCCTTATGCAATTTTGGCATCTAAAAGATTAGATTCATTAAATGCAAGGTTAAGTAGAATAGAATCTAAAAGCAAAAAGAGAAAATATACCAGACAAGTTCAAAAGTATATTGAAGGTGAATTTACAGATCAAATAAAAAAGATGACGAAGACTGAAGGTCGTATTTTAATTAAATTGATTCATCGTCAAACAGGAGAAACTGCTTTTAATAATATTAAGGATTTGAGAAGTGGTTGGAAAGCTTTTTGGTATAATACAACTGCTAACCTTTTTAAACTTTCTTTAAAGGATGAATATGATCCTGAAAATATAAATGAAGACTTTTTAATAGAAGATATATTACAAAGAGCATATAGAGATGGTCTCTTAGAAACTCAAAAAACAAAACTTACTTTCGATTTTTCTGATATTATTTTAAAAAAGAAAGCACAGATTGATGTAGAAAAGTATAAATTGATGTTCTCTAAAATGAAAAAGAAGAAAAAATAGAAGTTTTTTAGCCACTTCTGAATTTTTCTTTTGAGTAATTTTTAATGGAATATGTATTCTATTTCTTGTGGAATGTGCTTATTGCATCATTGTTATTATTAAATCCAATACTTTCAA
>NZ_CP101505.1:2947500-3087453 GCF_024362345.1 Polaribacter dokdonensis
ATGTTATGGCTGGAGCAGAAGGTTGGCAATTGAGTAATCCTCCAATTTTGGCAATGGCTCCAATAAAAGCTTCTTTAGAGATGTTTGAAGAAGTTGGTATGGATGCTTTAAGAGAAAAATCGATAAAACTTACAGGTTTTATGGAATTTCTTTTTCAAGAATTGGGTTCAGATGCAGTGTCTATAATAACACCTATAAACCCAACAGAAAGAGGTTGTCAGTTATCAATACAAGTAAAAAATGCTGATAAAAGTTTACATCAAAAGTTAATGGATAAACACATTATTACAGATTGGCGCGAACCAAATGTAATAAGATGTGCACCTGCACCTATGTATAATAGTTTTGAGGATGTATATAAAATGGTATCTATACTTAAAGAGATTCTAAAGGATTATTAATGTTATATACTTAGTTCTATGAATAAAGATGATAAAATACTTATAATTGGAGCTGGCTTGTGTGGAAGTCTTCTAGCACTTCGTTTAGCACAAAGAGGGTACAAAATTGAGTTGTTTGAAAGCAGACCAGATTTACGTAAAGTAGATATTTCTGCTGGTAGATCTATAAATTTAGCCTTATCAGATAGAGGATTAAAAGGTTTAGAATTGTGTGGAGTTGTAGAAAAAGCAAAGTCAATTTGTATACCAATGTTAGGTAGACAAATGCATGATGTTAAAGGCAACACTTTTGATTCTAAGTATTCAGGAAGAGAAGGTGAATATATTAATTCAATTTCTAGAGGAGATCTAAATGCAATACTATTAGATGAGGTAGATTCACATGAAAATGTGAATATCCATTTTAATAAAAAATGTATAGATGTAGATTTAGATGAAACTCGTATTCAGTTTTACGATTACAAAACAAAAAAAGAATTTTCAGTAATTGGAGATGTTATTTTTGGTGCAGATGGTGCTGGCTCTATTTTACGAAAGCACTATATTTCTGAACGTAAATTTTTGTTTAGCTATTCACAAAATTATTTAACTCATGGTTATAAAGAGTTAGAAATTCCTGCTGATGAAAATGGTAAAAACCAATTAAGTAAGGGGCACTTGCACATTTGGCCTAGAGGAGATTTTATGTTAATTGCCTTACCAAATATGGATGGTAGCTTTACAGTAACTTTATTTCTAAGTTATGATGAAGGTGAGTATAGTTTTGCTAATTTAACCAGTGAAGAAAAAATTACAGAATTTTTTGAAAAGGAATTTCCAGATGCATTAGCATTAATACCAAATATAAAAGAGGAGTTTCTGAACAATCCAACAGGATTTTTAGGTACAGTAAAATGTTCTCCTTGGAGTTATCAAAACAAAACCCTTTTAATAGGTGATGCCTCTCATGCAATTGTGCCATTTTATGGTCAAGGAATGAATGCTTCTTTCGAAGATGTTTATGTCTTTGATGGCATTTTAAATATGGGATTAAATACTTGGCAAGAAGTTTTTAAAGCTTTTGAAAAAGAGCGTAAAAAAGATACAGATGCAATTGCAGATTTGGCAGTAGATAATTTTCATGAAATGAAAGACCATGTTGCAAATCCGCTTTTTAAAGAAAAACGAAAAATTGAAATGGACTTAGAAGAGCATTTTCCTGAAGAATACTTTTCTAAATATGCCATGGTTACATTTAAAGAAGATATACCTTATAGTGAAGCTATGAAAAAAGGTAGAGCACAAGACAAAGCATTATTAAATTTAATTGCAGATGATGAAATTAATACTCATTTAAGAATGTCTAAAGATGAGTTAAAACAAATTTTAAAAACAATTAAAGAAGAAACAAACGAAATTTTACAAGAAGATAAAATAGCAGGTTTGTAATGAATAAATTTATTGTTTTACTTCGTGGAATAAACGTATCTGGCAAAAATAAAATCTTGATGTCTGATTTACGTGATTTATTAAAAGACTTAGGTTTTAAAAATGTTAAAACGTATATTCAGAGTGGTAATATAATTTTAAATTCAGAAAAAACTAAATCAGAAGTTTGTAAAATTATTCAAGAAGGTATTTTTAAAAAATTTGATTTACATATTCATGCAATTGCAAGAACACTTGCAGAATTAAAAACTACAATTAATAATTATCCATTTTCAAGTACAAATGACAAAATAGTAGCATTTACATTTCTAAATAAATGTATAACTTTAAAAACAATTAATATTAGTAATATAGGACAAGATAAGTATCAAATAAATAAAGATATAGTGTATTTATACTGTCCTTCAGGTTTTGGTAAAACCAAACTAACTAACAATATAATGGAGAAAAAATTAGATGTAATTGCTACAACAAGAAATTTAAAAACAACATTAAAATTAACAGAATTGGCTGAATAATTATGGCAGATAAAAAGGTAACACCAAGAGGCGCTTATCCTCATGTAAAAGTTGTAGGCGATTTTATTTTTGTATCTGGTACTAGTTCTAGAAGAGCAGATAATTCCATAGCAGGTGTAGATATTATAGATGAAATGGGTACTAAAAGATTAAATGCAGAAACACAGACTAGAGAAGTTTTAAAAAATATAGATAAAAACTTAAAAACTGTTGGTGCTAGTTTAAAAGATGTAGTAGATGTTTCTTCCTTTCTTGTAAACATGAACGATTTTGCAGGATATAACAAAGCCTATGCAGAGTTTTTTGATAAAGAAACAGGGCCTACAAGAACAACAGTTGCAGTGCATCAATTGCCACATCCAGATTTGGTAGTTGAGATAAAAGTAACTGCTTATAAAAAAAAGGACTAAAAATTTAAGCTTAAATGCAGATAAAAAACTACATCAATGGAGAATTCATTGCTCCTGTTTCAGGTGAATGGATTGATAATTACAATCCTTCAAATGGTGAAGTTTATGGTAAAATTCCAAATTCTGACAAGGCAGATGTGGAGCAAGCAGTTCTTGCAGCAGAAAAAGCATTTACAAATTGGTCTGCAACAACTTTAGATTATAGAAGCAATATCTTAAAGAACATCTCAGATTTAATTTTAGAAAATTTACCTGAATTAGCAGAGGTAGAATCAAAAGATAATGGGAAACCTATTTCTTTAGCCAAGGAAATAGATATACCAAGAGCTGCTAGTAATTTTCAGTTTTTTGCAAATGCAATTACTCAATTCTCATCAGAAGCTCATGAAAGTGTGGGTTTACATGCAGTAAACTTTACGTTAAGAGAACCAGTAGGTGTTGTAGGTTGTATTTCTCCTTGGAATTTACCTCTATATCTTTTTACCTGGAAAATTGCCCCTGCAATTGCAGCAGGTAATTGTGTAGTTGCTA
The DNA here is from genome assembly GCF_024362345.1 of Polaribacter dokdonensis. Taxonomy (GTDB): domain Bacteria; phylum Bacteroidota; class Bacteroidia; order Flavobacteriales; family Flavobacteriaceae; genus Polaribacter; species Polaribacter dokdonensis. The sequence goes on from NZ_CP101505.1 coordinate 2,950,789, forward strand.
AACCAAGTGAGGTTACACCAGCAACTGCTTTTTTGTTGTCTAAGATTTGTGAGAAAGCAGGTTTACCAAAAGGTGTTTTAAATATTGTACACGGTTTGGGTTCAACTACAGGTCAAGCTATAGTTTCTCATCCAAAAATTAAAGCAATTTCATTTACAGGTGGCACAAAAACTGGTGCACGTATTGCAAAAATTGCAGCACCAATGTTTAAAAAGCTATCCTTAGAATTAGGAGGAAAAAATCCAAATATCGTTTTTGCAGATTGCAATTATGATAAAATGTTAGCAACAACAGTTCGTTCTTCATTCGCAAATCAAGGTCAAATATGTTTATGTGGAAGTCGCATTTTTGTGGAAGAAAATATTTATGAAAAATTCAAATCAGATTTTATTGATAAGGTTGCACAACTAAAAATTGGTCATCCTTCAAAAAATGATACCAATATTGGAGCTTTAGTTTCAAAAGAACATTTAGAAAAAGTAAAAAGTTATATAGATCTTGCACAAGAAGAAGGTGGTAAATTACTTTTTGGAGGCAAAAGAGTAGAGGTTGATAATTATGAAAATGGCTATTATTTGCAACCAACTATTATAGAAGTTAGTACCAATCAATGCAGGTTGAATCAAGAAGAAATATTTGGACCTATAGTTACTATTATGCCTTTTAAAACAGATGATGATGCATTAGCGTTGGCAAATGATACTAAATATGGTTTATCTGCTACTTTATGGACAAACAACTTAAACAGAACCATGCAATTTTCTAAGCAATTAAAAACGGGCATTGTTTGGGTTAACACATGGATGTTACGTGATTTAAGAACTCCTTTTGGTGGTCAAAAAGAATCTGGAGTAGGCAGAGAAGGTGGTTTTGAAGCACTTAGGTTTTTTACAGAACCAAAGAATATTTGTATCAAATATGACTAGAGCATTTCAAAATAAAATAATTGAAATTTGTGATGCTAAAATGGCTAAAAAGGGAGATAATGTAGGGTTGTCTTTTTATGCTTTTTTCAAAAACAAGAATGATAATCCAGAATTGTTGCTGCAAGTTGCAACTTGGTGGATAAAAAAACATGAGTTAAATCATTTTGAAAAAGCAACAAAGATTAAACACTTAATAATTAAGAGTCAAAAAGAATAAAAATTTAGTACAAACGATATGAACTAAGTTTTAAAATAATACTGATTATGAATTTAGAATTAAAAGATAAAAACGCATTAGTTTGTGGTAGCACACAAGGTATAGGTAAAGCCACAGCAATAATGCTAGCAGCAGAAGGTGCTAACGTAACTCTATTAGCTAGAAATAAACAGAAGTTACAGCAAGTGTTAGAGGCACTACCTAATAATAATCAACAGCATAACTATTTAATTGCAGATTTTTCAAATCCAGAAGAATTAAAAAATGTATTAAAACAGAATAAACTTGAATTTCACATACTAATTAACAACACAGGTGGTCCAAGAAGTGGAGCAATTTTAGATGCAACTTTAGAGCAATTTCAAAATGCGTTTGCACAACACTTATTATGCAATCATATTTTGGTGCAACACTTGGTTCCTTTTATGAAACAAGAGGCTTTTGGTAGAATAATTAATGTAATTTCTACATCAGTAAAAGAACCTATTCCAGGTTTAGGTGTTTCTAATACTATAAGAAATGCAGTAGGTAATTGGGCAAAAACTTTATCTGAAGAAATAGCTAGTTTTGGAATTACCGTAAATAATGTTTTACCAGGTTTTACAGAAACAGAGCGTTTAAATGAAATTATAAAAATAAAAGCGCAAAAAGCAGATACAAGTATAGAAAACATGACAGAAATTATGAAAAACTATACACCTGCAAAACGTTTTGCTAAGCCAGAAGAAACAGCAAGTGCAATAACATTTTTAGCTAGTAATAAAGCAAGTTACATTAACGGAATTAATTTACCTGTAGATGGAGGTAGAACTAAAAGTTTATAATTTTTTTAGAAGCCATTTCCTGCTTTCACTACTCGCTTTTTTATACTGATTGCCTTCAGTATAAAAAGAGCTCAAACAAAATTGTTCAATCAAGGCTAAACCTTTTAAAGCAATTACAAAAAATAGGCTAAAAGTTAATTTATTTGCACAAAAAAAGTAACTTTAACCAACCAAAATTAAAATATAAATACCAACTATAATGAATTTAGTACAACCTTTAAATTTTAAAAAATGGATAGAGGAACATCGTCATTTATTAAAGCCACCTGTTGGTAATAAACAAGTTTGGGATAATGGAGAATACATTGTTATGGTTGTTGGTGGGCCAAATAACAGAAAAGATTATCACTATAATGAAACACCAGAGTTTTTCTATCAAGTAGAAGGAGATATGATTTTAAAAATCATAGATGATAAAGGCAAGCAGATAGATGTAGAAATAAATGAAGGAGATATTTACTTGTTGCCAGGTAAAGTGCCACATTCACCACAAAGAAAAGCAAATACAGTTGGGTTAGTTATAGAGTATCCACGTTCAGAGGGTATGTTAGATGCATTAGAGTGGTATTGTGAAAATTGCGAAAATCAATTGTATAGAGAAGAGTTTCCATTAGATAATATAGAAACAGACATGCCTATAATTTTCGATAAATTTTACTCAGATAAAGAAAAATGTACTTGTGATAAATGTGGAACAATAATGTTGTCTCCTGATAAAATCAAGTAAATGAATAGAAAAACTTTCTTAAAAAAAAGTTTGTATTCTGCAGTAGGTTTAGGCTTAGCTACAGGAGTTTATTCATGGCAAATAGAGCCATTTTGGTTAGAGTTTGTAAAACTAAAAATGCCAATAAAAAATTTGCCAGATAATTTAGTAGGCAAAACACTAATGCAAATTAGTGATATTCATGTAGGTAATAAATTCGATTACAACTATCTAATAGAATCGTTTAAAAAAGCACAAGCCTATAATCCAGATTTTGTAATGTACACTGGTGATTTTGTAGATTATGAAAATGAAGAACAATTTACACAATTAGAAACTGTTTTAAAACATACAGTTACTGGTAATCTAGGTACAGTTGGTGTTTTGGGTAACCATGATTATGGAGAAGATTGGGTAGAACCAGAAGTTGCTAATAAAATTGTTTCGTTATTAGAAGAACATAATGTTACCATTCTAAGAAATGAAGAGATTGAGTTAGCAGGTTTAAATATCATTGGCTTAGATGATTATTGGGGTTTAAACTTCAATCCAAAAGAAGCAACCAAAAATTTTGTAAAAGAAAAACCATATATAGCACTTTGTCATAACCCAGATGTTTGTGATTTAAATGTTTGGAATGGTTACAATAGTTGGATTTTAAGTGGACATACACATGGAGGTCAAGTAAAACCACCATTTTTAAAACCACCTATATTACCCGTAAAAAATAAAAGATATTCATCAGGTAAAATAGATATAGATAATGGCAGAACTTTGTATATAAACAGAGCTTTAGGCTGTTTATGGCAGGTTAGATTTAATGTTAGACCAGAAATCACCATATTTACATTAGAAAAAGCATAAAAATAAAAGTATAATAGCATCAATTTAATTTTCAAGAGATCACATGTCAAAAAGAAAACTAAGAATTAACGGCCATTCGCATTTATTACCTTATCCAGAAGAAATTCCTCAATTCATGAAAGATAAAGAGATTTTTTGGGTAGATGATGAGCGTAAACATATGTTGCAAAAAGGTTGGAAAAGACCTGTAACACATTCTAGCTTTTTTCTCGACGAAAAACTACTTTGGATGGAAAAAAATAAAATTGATCATGCAGTAGTTCTTAATTTATCTCAATTATATGGTAATGGTTTACGCTTAGAAGAAATGAAAAAAGCGTTGCGTTTTCAAAATGATTTTAATGCGAAAGTTCAAAAAAATCATCCAGATAAATTTACCTGTGGTTTTGTGGTTCATCCTGGTTTTATCTATGGTGCATTGTATGAAATGGAAAGATGTATAGAAGAATTAGATTTAAAAGTACTTTGCTTGCCAACGCATTTTATGGATTCTATTGGTCAATGGAGGTGTGTATTTGATGAAGAAAACGAACGAATTTTTGAATTAGCAGATAAGTACAAATTGGCTATTGAAATTCATCCTTATGATGGAGATAAAATGATAAAATTAGAAAATACCAATTGGCGTTTTCATTTAATTTGGATGTTAGCACAATGTGGAGATGCCTATCATTTTTATACCTTAAATGGCATGCAAGATCGTTTTCCAAATATTAGAACTTGTTTTGCACACGGAGGTCAGTTAGCCCAAATGAATTTAGGAAGAAGAATTCAAGGGTTTGATGGTAGACCAGATTTATTTGAAGGTAAACATCACCCAAGAAAAGCTGTAGGTCATAAAAATATCTTTTTTGATACTTTGGTTCATGACACAGATTCTTTAAAATTGATGTTTCAAAGGCAAGGAACTAGTCAGGTTTTAATGGGGTTAGATGATCCTTATCCTTTAGGAGAAATGGAGAGTGATAAGCAATCTTCTTATCCAGGTAAAATTTTAGATTTAGCAATAGAGAAAGATTTAATATCAGAAACTGAGAAAAACGAAATTTGGGAAGATAACGTCTTACAATGGATTTTTGGAGATGATGAAACAGCCAAACAAAATCTTATAAATAAGATTATGAGCTAAATAAAAAAAAGCTTTCAGAAAATCTCTGAAGGCTTTTTTATTGTTTTATTATTCGCTACACTTTTTAAGTGTTTCCTGTGCTCTTTCTACCATAAATTTTGGATAAAATTCAACAGTAGTTTCTTCTGCTTTACCCAGTTCTATCGCTTTTTGAATCTGTTCACAATAAGGTTTTGTAGATTTTCCAAAGTATTGAGCAAAACCCATATCCCATTCTGCTTTACCTAAGATTACTCTAGGATTATTTGGAGCAATTGCTAAAGCTTGCTCATAAAGTTGGTTGTTTCTTCCAGATAATGTCATTCCATATTTTTGACCATCAAAAGAAATATAAACTAAGTTTAGTAAAGCCTGTGCAATAATAATTTCAGGATTATCTTTTGAGTTTGCTTTGGCAGCATCTAAAAATGTTTGTGCCTTTTTAAGTTTAGCAATTAATTTTGTTTCATCTTTCATACCAAAACCACTAAGTATTTCTACTTGAGCTGCATAAAAAGGAGGCAACCAATTCTCTGGTTCAGCTTTAGAAATTCTTTCAAATAATTGAGAGGCTTCTGTCATTTTTCCTTGTTCCCAAAGAGCAAAACCTTGTTGCATTCCTTTTTGATATTTTGTTTGTCCTGTTACATTTAGAGCAAAGATTAGCCCTATGAATAAAAATAAATTCTTCATAATTAGTTGTTATTAAGTTTATTAAGTTCTTTTTTTGAGTTTTAGTTTACTTCAATAAAGATTGTTTTATCATCATCTAAAACAAATTTTGCATCCTCAAATGAAGGAGGTCCCATAAAACCTTTTGCGTTGTTAGAGAAACCATATGGTTCTTTTGGAATACCAAATATTTTAGTGTCCATAATATTGTTATCATTGGCATCATGAAAAACAGAGGCTGCATAATCACCTTTTTTTAAACCTTTAAAATAGATGATAGCTTTACCATTTTTAACTGTAGCATTTGTACCTCTTGTACCTTCACCTTTTTTTAAAAAGCTTTTGGCTCTATCAGATAATGCTAAGAATACTCTACCAGTATCTGTATCCATACCAGAAACTTCTATAGTTAAATTGTAAGTTTCTTCTTGAGCTTGTAAGGCAGTGATTCCTGTAAATGTTAAAAAGCAAATGAATAGTAAATTTTTCATAATCTTATTTTTTGATGATTCAAATATCTGATGTTTTTCTGAGAATAAAACAAATATGATACCGAATTGTAAATTTAACCAGATGAATTGTATTTTTTATAAATTATCTAATTGATTTGATTTATTGTCATCGCTAATTGTCCAGAAAAAACCAATAAAGAAAAAACGATCAGCATTGGGTAAAATAGCTTGCCTATCAAAATTACCATTTGCATTCTGCGTGTTTTTATAGTTATAACCAAAAACGTTTTTAGTACCTAAAACATTGTTTACAGAAAGGTATAGTATTTTCTGAGGGTCTATTAGATAAGCCCAGTTTAAACTTACAGAGTTGTAGGTTTTTGTCTTGTTGTTCAAAAAACCTGCTTCATTTGGATTTGTGTAAGTTCTTCCAGAGGCAAAATTATAGGTAATACCAACTTGACTTTTCCAATCTTCAATCCAATGTTTTGCTACAAAAGAGAAATTGTGCTGAGAAGCAAAACTTGGAGTTGCTTTAATTGGGTAGTTTCTATAATCTCTTTCTGTATCTAAGAAAGAATACGAAATCCAGTAATCGGTATTTTTAATTTTTTGGTTTTGTCTCCAAAAGATATCAATTCCTTTAGCATATCCATTTCCATTATTATTGAAATTAGTAGAGAATTCAGGCATATTTGTGTCAAATTTCACTAGATCTTTATAGTTTTTAAGATAAGCTTCAACTCTAAAAATTTGATTCTTTTTAGTATGTTGATAATTTGCAATTAAATGAGATGTGTTTTCAGAAGAAAAATCTTGAGAAAATTTGAGATAATCATTCTTAGGATTTTGATAAAACATTCCATAAGCCAAAGATACTTGAGAATTTTTACTTGCTTTTAAGGATAATGACATTCTTGGAACAACCGTTAATTCATTTAAAACGTTTGTATATTCACCTCTAACTCCAATTTTTGCTGCTAAATTTTTAGAAAAGAAAATATCGGTTTCTGCAAAACTTGCAAAGATAGAGTTGTTAAATCCGTAATCAAATTTTTGTTTATTAACAGGGATGTAGCTTTCATCAAAATTGGTAATAAAATACTCAGAGCCAAAACTTATTCTAAATCTACTTGTAAATTGTTTGCGAACCTTAACTTTAAAATGTGCTGAGTTTTCGTTGTTGTTAATCACATCATCAAATACTTTTACAGTAGAATTATCATTGGTAAAGCTTAAGCCACCTTGAATTCTCCAGTTATTACCGATTTTGTTTTTGTAAGAGCTGTTTATATATACGTTTCTATTTTGTAACCCAAATCTAAAGCCATCATCAAAATTAATATCATCTTGAATAATATCTAAGTCAGAAAAACTATAAGCTCCATATATTTTTAGCATAGAATCATCTTTAAAACTGTGTCTATAAACCATTTCTCCATTTAATGATTGTACTGGTTTTAACCATTTGTTTCTATCAGGAAAAGCTTCTAAATACGGAGCTAAATTAATATAAGAGGCATTTACACTTAACGAATTGTTATCCCAAATTTGTGTGTTACCAACACCTAAACCTAGAGTCATAAAAGACAAATCTGTTTTTTCTTGATCTGGTTTATCAATAGTTGTAAGGTCTAAAACACTAGAGAGTGCTTGCCCATATTCAGCAGAATATCCTCCAGTTGAAAAGGTAATTCCTTGAAATAGAAAGGGTGAGTATCGTCCACGAGTTGGAGTGTTATTTGGTGTTGGACTGTAAGGTGTAAAAACTCTAATTCCGTCTATAAAAATCTGTGTTTCTTCTGCTTCTCCACCTCTTACAAATAATCGTCCATCTTCATCTACAGTTGAAGTTCCAGGTAATGTTTGCAGTGCACCAAATACATCACCTAAGGCACTTGCAGTAGTTACAATATCTAAAGGTTTTAATACTGTTACTTTGGCTTTTTCGCCTGCTTTAAAAGTACCTGCATTAATGGTTACTGCATCTAGAGAGTTTACATCATCTCTTAATTTTATGGTTAAATTTCTAAGTTTTGCAACATCATCAGTTTTTGTAAAAGTTTCAAAAGAGATGAAGGAAACTACAATAGTTTGGTTTGCTACTTTTTCTGTTTTAAAGCTAAAAATTCCTTTTTCGTCTGTAGAAGAACCATCATAGGTGCCATCTAAATAAACGCTTGCTCCAAAAATTGGAGCTCCTTTGCTATCTGTAACTTTACCTGAAATCGTAGTTTGAGAATGAGATAAAAATGAAATTAATATAAATAATATAGATAAAAATCGTTTCATGCTTTTGGTTTTTGATGGTACAAAAGTGATTCGATTTTAGCTGCTAGAATAATTAGAAATACTGAGTTGTTATTTTTAAATGATGAATTGTAATTAGGCTCTACTTGGTTTGTTTTGTAGTAAATAAAAAGTAAAACCTCCTAAAAAATATAGAATTACATCTATTGGATCTGCTGTATATCTCGTTAATTGCTGAGGTAGAATGAACTCAAATATGAGGCTGTATAAGCTGCATAAATACAAAATTACAGGAAGTTTTAAGGTGAAAGAGGAATCGTTTCTAGACCATCTTAAAAATAATAAACAGATAAAAAGTGCAATAGGAATTATTAAAAAATCGTTTAGATAATTATTTAAAAAATTAGGCAGTGGAACATTAAAGTATTGCAGACAATAAATAACTGTACCAATAAACAATGATAAGATACAAAAAAAGCGAAGTCTTAGATTCATGTTAACCAGCAGCAACCATTGCAATTAACCAAGCTAAACCAGCACCTATTGCACTTACAACCGTAATTACAGAATAAATAATCCAACCTATTGCTCTATAAAAAGCGTTTGGGCTTTGTTTTAATCGTTCAGCGAGGTTTGGGTTTTCTAACTCTTCTATAGCTTCATCTATTTGTTCTTGCTTAACTTCAGCTGCCTTTATTTCTCTCTTTTTTTTGTGAGAAATTAGGGTATTGCAGTTTTTACAATATTCTCTATTGGTATTAAAAACTCCACAATTAGGACATTTTACAATTCGAGTGCTCATAACTAAACAATATTTTTTTTCTTAAAAGGACGAATAATTAATCGTGTTTCTCTATCAAAACGAACGTAATTATACACCCAGTTTAAAAATACAATGGCTTTGTTTCTAAAACCTATTAAAGAAAACAGATGAACAAACATCCAAACAAACCATGCAAAAACGCCTTGAAATTTCCATTTTGGCAAATCTACGACAGCCTTATTTCTTCCTATAGTAGCCATAGAACCTTTGTCATTATAAACAAAGGCTTTTGTTTTCTTGCCAAATAATTTGGCTATGATATTTTTGGCAACCAGTTTTCCTTGCTGAATTGCTGGTTGAGCCATCATTGGATGACCATATGGATTTGTCTCTGATTTCATACAAGCTACATCACCAATTGCATAAATGTTATCATGGTTTTCTACTTGATTGAACTCATTTACTTTATATCTTTCTGCTTTTTCGATAACACAGCTAGAATTTAAGCCACTAACAATTTCACCTTTAACACCTGCAGCCCAAATTACAGTTTCGGCTCTAAAATGGTCTTCACCATTTGTAGTTACTATTTTGTTGTCATAATTTAAAACACGTAAATTTTTCCAAACATTTACACCTAAACCAATTAAAAAATCTTCTGCCTTTTCTGATGCTTCACTACTCATCCCTTTTAGAATTTCAGCAGAACTTTGTATAAGGTTAATTTGCATTTTTCGAATATCTAAATCAGGATAATCTTTAGGCAAAATACCTTTTTTCATTTCTGCAAGAGCACCTGCTAGCTCAACACCTGTTGGTCCACCACCAACAATTACAAAGTTCATTAAAGCATTTCTTTCCTCTAGATTGTCTGTTAATAAAGCTTCTTCAAAATTCTCTAAAACTAAACTTCTAATATCTAATGCTTGAGGCACAGATTTCATTTCCATGGTATTTTTTTGGATATTTTCATTACCAAAAAAGTTGGTTGTAGAGCCAGTTGCTATAATTAACTCATCATAATCTAAATTACCAATTGATGTTTCTATAATTTTTTTATCAGGATGAATTTGAACAACTTCTGCCAATCTAAAAAAGAAGTTTTTTACATCATTAAATCTTTTACGAAGAGGAAAAGCAATAGAATCTGGTTCTAGACCACCTGTGGCAACTTGATATAATAATGGTTGAAAAGTATGATAGTTATGCTTGTCTACCAAAACTACTTGTAATTCTTGATTTTCCAAGCCTTTTGCAGCTGCTAAGCCAGCAAAGCCTCCACCAATAATTACAACTCTTGGAAAACTTGATTGTGGTAAATTCATGTCAATTTTTAATAAATCTAAAACAAATTTACTGAAAAGAAAAGCTATTTATATTCCCTTTAATAAATATCTGATAAAAGAGATTATAAAGATTTTATATTTTATTTGAAAGAAGATTTTATAGCAGTCAAACTCTTTGTAGTATTTATATATTCTTCCACAACTTTACGTTTTAAATCTTCTGAGTTTTGAAGGTAATAATCTGTCCAACTATCATTTTTAAGTAAATGATTAATTTGTTTGACTTTGCTTTGTACTTCTGAATAAGTGAACCCTTTTTCTATGGTTGATAAAACTGTTTGGATTTGAGCATTATTGTTGCTAAAATCGACGCTAATAGTAAACAGTTTTTCCTGAGATGAAATAGGGAAGAAGTCTGTCCATTTTGCGAAACCAACAACTTCTTGCTGATTCTTATAACTTTCGTTTGTTATTAATTTCCATCTGCAATTAGCTACTCTTCCCCAATGATTAGATTTTCTATAAACACCTTCTTCTGTATAATGATATTTACTATCAGATTTACTTTTAAAGTATTTATGATCAGGAAAGTTAAAATCAGATACTTCTTTAAACACACAAAACGTATGTTTGAAAAAGTTGGAATGATTGTAAATTATAAGGCCAGACATTTATTGAATTACTAGTTTTCGAGAAGGTTCACGCTCATATCCTTCAATAAAAATGGTGTCTTTGGTAAATTTAGCTGTGGCAAAAGCTGAGGTGTTTTCAGTATCAACCATGCCTTTAAAAGTTAAATAATGTATATCATTTATATTTTCATAAGCACCTGCATGATTATGTCCATTAAAAAAGAATTTTACATTTTTATAAGGTTTAATAACCTCTAGAAATTGTGTTCTGTTCCAGATATTATGCTGATCTATTGGGTAAATAGGAAAGTGACAGTAAAAGCCCACTAGTTGTTTTTGCTGTTGAGCTTCTTCTAATTCAGATTTTAACCAGTCTATTTGTGTATTACTTAAACCTCCATTCCATTTTTTTACATAAGGAAGGTTCAAATCTTTTAAAGAATTAAATAACGAATCTGTTTGCTTTTTTTTATCAGGCGTAATTGCCCCATAAAAGCTTAAATCATTGCCATCTAAAACTATAAATCTCCAATTGTTTCTCACAAAACTATAATACCTGTTTTTTATATTTAATTTTTCAATGATTTGCTCTTTTTCATGTTCTTCTACTTCAAAATCATGATTTCCTAAAACATGAAAGCTTTCTGATTTTAGAGTTTTCCAAGTTGGTAGAATACTATCTAAACTTTTAATGTCTTTATCTATAAAATCACCTAAATGAATGGTGTATTGTAAAGAGTCTTTATTTAATTCTTTTATGGCTTCTTTTAGTCTTTGGGGAGATTTTTTGTAATATCTATTCCATTTTATTTCGCAATTACAATATTGACAATCAGAAATAATACCAATTTTAAAATCAGTTTTTATTTTGTTTTTACATGAGCTAATGAGCAATAAAAGAACAAGGAGTATGGATAGTTTTTTCATTAGGTCAAAGATATAAAATGATTGGTAGATGCATAAAAAAACGCAATCATTAACTTGATTGCGTTTTACATTTATATAGACTCTAAATATTTATATTTAGAAGGATTGCCTATTTTACTTCTTCAAAATCTACATCCTCTACATTATCTCCTTGATCTGCACTTGCATCTGGCTGACCTTGGTCTGCACCTGCAGCTCCACCAGCACCTTCTGCACCACCTTGAGCAGCGTACATTTCTTCAGAGGCAACTTTCCAAGCTTCATTAATCTTTTCCATTGCAGCATCAATTTGTGCAAGATCTTTAGATTCATGAGCAGCTTTTAATTCAACTAAAGCAGCTTCAATTGGGTCTTTTTTATCCGCAGATAATTTATCGCCAAATTCTTTTAATTGCTTTTCTGTTTGAAAAATCATAGAGTCAGCTCCATTAATTTTCTCAGCAGTTTCTTTTGCAGCCTTATCAGCATCAGCATTTGCTTCTGCTTCTTGTCTCATTTTTTCGATTTCTTCTTCAGATAATCCTGATGAAGCTTCAATTCTAATTTCATGAGATTTGTTAGTACCTTTATCTAAAGCAGATACTTTAATAATACCATTTGCATCAATATCAAAAGTTACTTCAATTTGAGGTACACCTCTTTGTGCTGGTGGTAATCCATCTAAATGAAAACGACCAATAGTATTATTATCTGCAGCCATTGCTCTTTCACCTTGTAATACGTGAATTTCTACAGATGGCTGATTATCTACAGCAGTTGAAAATACTTGAGATTTCTTTGTTGGAATGGTTGTGTTTGCATCAATTAATTTTGTGAAAACATTACCCATTGTTTCAATACCTAAAGATAAAGGTGTAACATCTAATAATAATACATCTTTTACATCTCCAGATAAAACTCCACCTTGAATTGCAGCTCCTAAAGAAACAACCTCATCTGGGTTAACTCCTTTACTTGGTGCTTTTCCAAAGAATTTTTCTACAGCTTCTTGAATAGCTGGTATTCTTGTAGAACCACCTACTAAAATAATTTCATCTATCTCAGAAGTTGATAAATCAGCATTTTTTAATGCAGTTTTACATGGCTCAATAGTTCTTTTTACTAAATCATCTATTAATTGCTCAAACTTAGATCTAGATAAAGTTCTTACTAAGTGTTTTGGTCCACTAGCTGTAGCAGTTACATATGGTAAGTTAATTTCTGTAGAAGATGAACTAGATAATTCTATCTTAGCCTTTTCTGCAGCTTCTTTTAAACGTTGTAAAGCCATTGGGTCTTTACGTAAGTCCATGTTTTCATCTGCTTGAAACTCATCTGCTAACCAGTTAATGATTTTTTCATCAACATCATCTCCACCTAAATGTGTATCACCATCTGTAGCTAATACTTCAAATACACCATCTCCTAATTCTAAGATAGATACATCATGTGTACCACCACCAAAATCAAAAACAACAATTTTTTTATCGTCATTTGCTTTATCCATACCATAAGCTAATGCAGCAGCAGTTGGCTCATTGATAATTCTTTCTACTTTTAAACCAGCAATTTCACCAGCTTCTTTAGTAGCTTGTCTTTGTGCATCGTTAAAATATGCAGGCACTGTAATTACAGCTTGAGTTACATCTGCTCCTAAATAATCTTCAGCAGTTTTTTTCATTTTCTGTAATACCATTGCAGAAATTTCTTGAGGTGTGTATAAACGACCATCAATATCTACTCTTGGTGTATCATTATCACCTTTTACTACTTTATAAGGTACTCTTTGTACTTCTTTAGAAGAGTCAGAAAACTTATTACCCATAAAACGTTTAATAGAATAAACAGTTTTAGTAGGGTTAGTTACTGCTTGTCTTTTAGCAGGGTCACCAATCTTACGTTCTCCACCTTCAACAAAGGCAACAATAGATGGTGTAGTTCTTTTTCCTTCAGCATTAGGAATTACAACTGGCTCATTACCTTCCATAACAGAAACACATGAGTTGGTAGTTCCTAAATCTATTCCTATAATTTTACTCATAATTTTTATTTTTATTAAATTTTGTTTTTCAATTTTACAGTTACTATTAGTCAAAGGCTGTGCCAACTGAATTTTGATTGTAAAATGTCAGTTTTTTATGATTTGCCATAAATGATTTATGACAAGTTGACATAAATGCAGGCATTTCATCTTCTAAAAAAGTGCTTTTAATTCTATATATTATTTCTTATATTTGGATAATACAATAAGAATTAAATCTTTAAACCAATAAATTAAATTAAACACCATGAGTAAATTTGACGAAAAAGTTGCTTTGTACAAAAAATTTATGGACGATAGAAATCTACGTTCAAATACAGAATTATTAGCTGCAGTTACTAAAGGATTAGGGCCATCAATTTATAAAGCAGATGCTGAAACAGTTTCTGGTTCTGATGCCAAAGAATTAGCTACTGTAAAGAATAACTTCTTAATTAAAAAGTTAGGTTTGTCAGATAGTTCTGAGTTAGATGCAGGAATTGAAGAGGTGATGGAAAGAATTGGTAAATCTGAAAGAAAGAAATACAGAGCAGTTGTTTATTATATGCTTGTTAAAAAGTTTGATAAAGAGTCTGTTTACGGAATGTAAGTAAAATTCCTTTTTAATAATTTCAAAAAAATCCAACTCATTGAGTTGGATTTTTTACATTTACCCCAGAATTTATTAAAAATTTTAAGAATGTCTCAATTTATTAGTGTTTTTGATATGCTAAAGATTGGTGTTGGCCCATCAAGTTCTCATACTTTAGGACCATGGAGAGCAGCACAAACTTGGATTCAAAAAGTCAAAGAAAATAAACAGTTCGATCTTTTTGATGAACTAAAAGTAGACTTATATGGTTCCCTTTCTTTAACTGGTAAAGGGCATGCCACAGACTTAGCCATTCTTCTGGGATTAAGTGAAGCAGACCCTGAATATATTCCTATAGAAGATGTGTTTATTATTGTAGAGAGAATAAATACGCAAGAAGAGATTTTATTTAAGGGAGGTAAAAGAATTCAATTTCCTAAAAACTCTATTAAATTTAATCGAGAATTTTTGCCTTTTCATGCAAATGGAATGACTTTTAGAGGATTTTATAAAGGAGAAGAAATTTCTACAGAAACCTATTATTCTATTGGTGGTGGTTTTATTGTGCAGGAAAATGATAATCTCGAGGATGAAATTGAAATAAATAAAAAGAATTTTCCATATCCAGTTAACAGAGCTATTCAGTTAGAAGAATATTGTGAAAGAGATAATATTGATATTTCTGATTTGGTTTTAAAGAATGAGCTCGAATTAAAATCTGCAAAAGAAATTGATTTTGAATTAAATCGAATTTGGGAAACCATGTTGGAGTGTATGTATATTGGCTGTCATACAGAAGGTAGGTTGCCTGGAGGTTTAAACGTAAAAAGACGCGCTTTTGATACGCACCAAAAATTAATAAAAGAAGCTAAATATTCTAATCCTACAGAATGGATTGCTGGAATAAGAGGTTCTGAAGTTAAATTTAGAGAAATTTTAAAATGGGTTAGTTGTTTTGCTTTGTCTGTAAATGAAGTTAATGCCTCTTTAGGTAGAGTAGTAACAGCACCAACAAATGGTAGTGCAGGTGTAATACCAGCTGTTTTAATGTACTATTTGGTTATAGAAAATCATTGTGCCGACTTTGAGCATATTAAAAAGTTCTTATTAGTTGCAGGAGAAATAGGAAGTATCTTTAAAAAGAATGCTACTATATCTGCAGCAATGGGAGGTTGTCAAGCAGAAATTGGAGTGTCATCTGCAATGGCTGCAGGAGCATTAACAGAACTGTTAGGAGGTACACCAGCCCAAGCCTTATCTGCAGCAGAAATAGCTATGGAACATCACTTAGGTTTAACTTGCGATCCTATTGCTGGTTTAGTACAAGTTCCTTGTATAGAAAGAAATTCTATGGGAGCCATAAAAGCAATTCATGCTGCTGAAATTGCATTAGAGACAAATCCTAAAGAATGTTTGGTGCATTTAGATAATGTTATAGATACAATGTGGGAAACTGCCAAGGATATGAATAAAAATTACAAAGAGACCTCAGAAGGAGGTTTGGCTGTTACAGTAAGAATGGCAGATTGTTAGAATAAAAAAAACCTCACATGACCATGTGAGGTTTATATTTTAATAAGAGATTTACTATGCTTTCAATGTCTCATCTGATTTTTGTACGGCTAAGTTATAAATAACCAAACCAAAACCAATTTTATTAATGGCATCTCCAATGTTGTAAATTACATCCATGTCTAAAATTCCATTTAAACCATCATACCAACCAGGAGTTCCAGCCATATAACCTAAAGGATATATTGCCCAACCAACTAATACAAACCAACATAAAGTTTTGTGTGCAGAAAGTACAGATCCACCAGCAGCAACAGCTAATTTTTTGGCTTTACCTAACCAAATGTCATATACAATTACAAAATAAGCGGCTCCAGAGAAGAATCCCCAAAGTGCAGCATTTTCTCTATCTACAGCTTCACCAATATAACCAGTAACAAGCATTACTACAGATAAAAAGATCAATCTCCACATTAAAGATTTTTTAGCTCCAGCTACCTTTAGTATTAAGAAGAATTCAACACACATTAATGGCACTGTTAATACCCAATCTACATATCGAAAGAATGTTGGTGATTCTACGTTTGCAGCCCAATAGTCTCTCATATACCAATAGTGAACAGCAGCAATGAAAGTAATAAGACCAGAGACTAAAATAGAAGTTCTCCATTTTTTATCAAAGCTATTCATTGATAAAAAGAAAAAAGCAGATGCAGCCATCATAGCCATACATCCTACGAAAAATGTGAACCCTACATAATCGTCTACAGCTACCTTTGCAACTGCTAATAAGTTTAATGATAAATCCATAATAAAAATATTAAGTTAGTATTTTGTTTAACCTTTTTAATAAAAGATTTAACAAAAATACAATTTAAAAATTATACATTTGTAAAATGAGGCATGATATTTTTATAAATTATCAAAATTTTAAGATTTTTTTTACATTTTTATTATTTTGGATGGGTATTCAGTTTGGTAATATTGTAGAAGATTCAATTGCATTTTTCCTAGTAATAACAATAGGAATACTGCATGGAGCTAATGATTTATTAGTGTTGTCTAAACATAGTTCCACTAAAAGGACTTTACTCTCAAAAAATTTTCTTATTTACTTAATTTTGATGTTATTATGTATTATTTTTTTCTTTTTAGATGCTTTTTTGGCTATAATTATGTTTTTAATAATTAGCTCTTTTCATTTTGGTGAGGAACATTTTTCAGAAATACTTAAACAAAATATGATTATAGAATATCTATACTTTTTGAATTATGGTCTGGTAATTTTTGGAATGTTGTTTTATAATTCACCTATAGAACTAAAAAGTATTATGGTAGATTTAGTAGGTTTTAGTTTTAATACTCTTTGGATTGATACTTCCTTACTTGTTACAACTTTACTATTTGTAATTCTCAGTTTGTATTACGTTTTTAGAAAAGTAATAACAATTAAAGTAGTTTTAAAAGAAACTTTATTCCTTGTTTTTTTATTTCTAGTATTTAAAACAACCTCATTAATATTCGGTTTTGCCATTTACTTTATACTTTGGCATTCAATACCATCTATAATACATCAAGTATTATTCTTGTCAGGAAGTTTTACTAAAAAAACAATGACAAGATTTGTGAAGAAAGCAATACTTTATTGGTTAATTAGTGCTGTTGGTATTATACTATTGTATGTGTTAACTCCTAATATTGAGTTATTCTCCTCTAGTTTATTTGCTGTATTATTTGCAGTTACAGCACCTCATATGTGGGTAATGTCTAAAATGAAAATTAGCGAGTAAAAACAATTTCATTTTCTGAAGACATGCCTTCAGAAAAACGATAGTTTTCTACATCAAAGCTTTTTAGCTCTTCAATTGTTTGAACATTATGATCTATTATATAACGAACCATTAATCCTCTTGCTTTTTTGGCATAGGTCATAATCGTTTTATACTGTCCATTCTTAAAGTCTTTAAAAACTGGAGTAATCATTGGTACTTTTAATACTTTTTTGGGAATTACTTTAAAGTATTCTGAACTTGCAAGGTTTATTAATAATTCACCCTCTTGTAATTCATCATTTAATGCGTTAGCTACAGAATCATCCCAAAATTTATATAAATTATCTTTTCTACCAACTTTAAGTTTTGTACCCATTTCTAAACGATAAGGTTGAATAAGATCTAAAGGTTTTAATAAACCATATAAACCAGATAAGATTCTTAAATTTTCTTGAAGAAGAGGTAATTTTTCTTGGGGTAAAGTGGTTACATCAATCCCTTGAAAAACAGCCCCTGTAAAAGCATAAATAGCTTGTTTAGAGTTTTCCATGGTAAATGGAGTTTCCCACTCTTGATTTCTTTCGTAATTTAAAGAAGCTAAATCATTAGAGATAGACATTAAATCAGATAGTTTCTTTTTAGATAAGGTTTTAAGCTTTTTATTCAACTTTTCAGATTGCTCTAAAAATTTAGGTTGTGTGTGTAAACTGGTTGCAACTTTACTTTCAAAGTCTAATGATTTTGCAGGAGATATAATGATTTTCATAAATAATTCTAATTAAATATAATGCGCTACTTTTATAAATGTAAAGATACAAACGCTAAGAAAAATAGTTAATGATTATCCTTGGATTATATTGATATTTGTATTGAAATAATTTATACTATTCAGCTTAGAATAGTTTTATGTGAATGAGAAAGATATTTTTAAAATATAGGGAGAGCAAATTTCATAAATATGTAAGAACACATAAAAAATATGCACCACTGTTATTTTTTATTGCTGGTTTTACTTGGGATTCTTTAACTCTTGGTAGAATTGATAGAATGTATGATTTAATCATCCTATGTTCTCATATGATACTTTTAACATTATCTATCTATTTATTTAATCTATCAGAAAATGAAGAGCCAATTATTAAAATACCACCTAAATATACTGTGTACTTACCTTTGGCAATTCAGTTTTTTCTAGGAGGTTTATCTAGTGCTTATGTAATTTATTTTGCTAGAAGCGTTTCTTTATCTAAAACTGCAGTTTTCTTTGGGTTATTATTGCTTCTATTTATAGCTAATGAATTTTTACGAAAAAGAATATCGAATAAATATTTACAATTTGGGTTTTATTTCTTCGTCAACTTAATATTTCTAAGTTGTTTTGTACCTATCATTCTTAAAGAAATGAATTCTGCTATTTTTTATATATCAGGATTATTAAGTTTAATTTTTACGCTTATTCTAGTATATCTAGTTTACAAATCTAGCCAAATAGCAAGAGTGGAAATTGTTCGTTATAAAATGATTTCGCTTATTTTAAGTATTTATTTATTGGTTAATGCATGTTACCATTTTAAACTAATACCTCCTGTTCCTTTAGCTTTAGACAAAGGCTTAATTGCTTATGATATAAAGGTTAAAAACGATAAATATTTAGTTACCTATGAAGTAGATGAATGGTTTTATTTTTGGAGAGATCATAAAACCAATTTTAATAAAGCAAGCAATGAACCAGTGTATGTTTTTACATCAGTATTTGCACCCACAGATTTAAAAAAGAAAATTTTTCATAGATGGATGTGGTTTAACGAAACCAAAGATGATTGGCAAATTATGGATGAAATTGGTTTTAATATTATAGGAGGTAGAGATAATGGTTACAGAGGTTATAGTTATAAAAACAATGTTACAAATGGTAAATGGAAAGTAGAAGTGGTAACAAATGAAAACTTAGTTTTAGGTGTTGTAGATTTTGACATCAACCTTAAAAATAATTCCATAAAATCGAAATTAATTACAAGAGAGTTTTAAAATTTATTAAATTAAACCACTAATTTTAGTTTTATTAATCGTAATATTGCAATATACAAATGATTATGGGGTTAACAAAAACTGAAATTTTTACAGAACAACAAAACAGAATTGCTACAATAGCTAAAGTATTAGGTCATCCTGCAAGAATTGCCATTTTAGAATTTTTAATAAAATTAGAAAGTTGTGTTTGTGGAGATCTCGTAAAAGATATTGGTTTGGCACAACCTACAATTTCCCAGCATTTAAAAGAATTAAAAAAGATAGGTCTAATAAAAGGAACTATTGAGGGTACAAGCGTATGTTATTGTATTCATGAAGAAAATTGGGCTGAGGTAAATAATTTGTTGGGTACTTTTTTAAATAAAAAATCGAATGGAAGCTGTTGCTAATCCATCACAAAAAAATAAAATAAAATGAACGCTAAAATAGAAGAATTAATTAAAAACCTTAATATTGATGATATCTCAGCAGAAAGAAAAAAGGTGTTACAACCATTAACGGATTTTATAGCTCAAAAAAAATCTAGTAACAAGCTAATTAGGATTAATTTTATCTGTACACATAACTCAAGAAGAAGTCATTTAGGTCAAATTTGGGCACAAACTATGGCAGCTTTTTTTGATGTAAAAAATGTAGTTACTTATTCAGGTGGAACAGAAACTACAGCTATGTTTCCTAAAGTTGGTGAAACTTTAGCAAATCAGGGATTTAAAATTCAAAAATTATCTGAAACTAACAACCCAGTTTATGCTATTAAGTTTGATGAGAATTCAAATCCTATAATTGCTTTTTCTAAGAAATATAGTGATGATTTTAATCCAAAATCTAATTTTGCTGCAATTATGACTTGTTCTCATGCAGATGGAAACTGCCCATTTATTGCAGGAGCAGAAAAGAGAATTCCTATTACTTATGATGATCCTAAATTGTTTGACAATACTGAGCAGCAAAATAAAAAATACGAAGATCGAAGTTTACAAATTGCGACTGAAATGAAATACATTTTTGCTAACATTTAAATCTTATACTCATGAAATTATCAGAAATAAAAACACATTTAAAAGAATTAAAATCCATTGGTTTTCAATTACCTAATGGAGAATTAGTAGCTCCTCACTTTCATGTTACTGAAGTTGGTAGCGTAAAAAAAGACTTTATAGATTGTGGAGGTAAAGTCAGAAGCGAATCTGTTATTAACTTTCAATTATGGGAAGAGCAAGATTATGATCATAGATTACATCCAGAAAAACTATTAAACATAATAGAACTATCTGAAAAGATTTTTGAATTTGATGATTTAGAAATTGAAGTAGAATATCAAGGTAAGGATACTATTGGAAAATATAATTTAGATTTTGATGGTAAAAACTTTTTACTTACTTCTAAATTAACAGCATGTTTAGCTTTGGATGCTTGTGGAATTCCAGCAGAGAAACCTAGAATTAAAATATCAGACTTACAAAGCAACATTTGTGCTCCTGGTTCTGGATGCTGTTAATGTTTAAGAGATATGAGATGTTTTTTGATAGCTATAATTTTGTTATTCGCATTTTCTTGTAATAAAAACACCCATTTTAGTAGTGAGATTTGGAAAAAGTCAGGAGGAGAAAATCTTACATTAGATACAAGAAATAGGATGGTTAAAGATTTAATAGAATCTCAAATACTTTTGGGGAAAACTGAACAAAATATTATAAATTTAATTGGTGAGCCTTCAAAAGTTAATAGACCTGAAGCAGATTCCATTAAATATTATCAAGTTCAAGAAATCTATAGTTGGAATATAGATCCTGATGAATTGTTATTTTTAAAAATTACTTTTAATGAATGTCAAATTTCTAAGAAGGTCGAGAAATTTATAACGAAATAAATTTTAATTTACTTTTGATTAACTACTCAATTTCTTCTTTGGAGTGCTCACTATAGGTTCTCCATTTTTCTAAACATTCTTTAATGTCATCAGGTATTTCTGAATTAAAACGCAAGAATTCTCCTGTTTTTGGATGTGTAAAACCTAAAGTTTTGGCATGTAAAGCTTGTCTTGGCAAAACTTTAAAACAATTCTGAACGAACTGTTTGTATTTGGTAAAAGTAGTTCCTTTTAAAATCTCATTTCCTCCATATCTTTCATCATTAAATAATGTATGACCTATATGTTTAAAATGTGCTCTAATTTGGTGTGTTCTACCAGTTTCTAATTTACATTGTACTAAAGTTACATAAGTTAATCGTTCTAAAACTTTAAAATGAGTAACTGCATGTTTTCCAAAATCACCATCAGGAAAAACAGCCATCTGCAATCGGTTTTTTAAACTTCTACCAATATTACCTTCAATTCTACCTTCATCTTCTTCTATATTTCCCCAAACTAAGGCGTAGTATAAACGTTCTGTAGTTCTATCAAAAAATTGTTTCGATAAATGAGCCATTGCAAACTCTGTTTTTGCAACTACTAATAAACCACTAGTATCTTTATCAATTCTATGCACCAAACCTGGTCTTTCATTAGAATTGGTTGGTAAATTTTCTATATGATGAATTAAACCATTCACTAAAGTGCCAGAATAATTTCCATGACCTGGATGCACAACCATTCCTGCAGGTTTGTTAACTACAATTACAGAATCATCTTCATATATAATATCTAAAGGAATATCTTCTGCAACCAATAAATTTTCTGCTGGTGGATAAGCCAAAACAACACGAACTACATCTTTTGGTTTAACTTTATGGTTCGATTTTACAGCAACTTCATTCACCAAAACATTACCTGCTTTTGCAGCTTGTTGAACTTTGTTTCTAGTTGCATTCTCTATAAAATTCATTAAAAATTTATCTACTCTTAATGGCTCTTGGCCATCAGCAGCAACAAATTTATAATGCTCATATAAATCGTCGTTTTCTGACTCTAAATTTTGGTTTTCTTCCAAATCTTCTTTAATTTCTATCTGTTTCCATCTCCTAAAACCAACTCTATAATTGAGTTTTTAGGTAATTTATCATTCGGATTTACAATTTTATTATTGTGTCTTAATCCTCTAACTACATCTTTACCAATATCTTTTACATAGGTATATTTTGTGCCAACCACAAAACCTATTGCTTTTAACTCAGAAATGGCTTGTCTTTTTGTACGCCCATTTAAATCAGGTATAGTAATATCTCTATATTTAGAAGGGTTTAAAGTCAAGTAAATTTTTCTATTTTCTTTAACAAAATCACCTCCTTCAGGGCTTTGTTCTATTACAGATTTTTTAGGATATTCTGGGTTGTAACTTGCACTATCAATAACTTTATAGGCTAAATCTAGTTCATTTAGTTTACGCTCAGCTTCACTAATTGTCATTTTATGTAAGTCTGGAACCTGTATTTTTTGATCGTGATTTGTAGTTACATTCAACCAAAATTTAAGGATAAAAAAAAGTAACACAAAACTAACAACAGCAATAACCAATTGCTTAAAAAACGATTTACTTTTTAGAAACTGAAAAATGCCCATAGAATGTTTTTTGATTGTTGTACAAATATATAAAATCTAAACGTTGCAGTTTCTATTTATATTTTGATAAATTTGTTTAAATAATAGAATTTGATGAAAAAAAATATTGCCATTATTATGGGTGGTTATTCATCTGAAGCAGATATTTCCATAAAAAGCGGAAATGTTGTATTTAAGAATTTAGATACCAATAAATACAATGTTTTTAGACTACACATTTTAAAAGAAAAATGGGTGGTTTTAGATGATAATAGAAAAGAATACAACATCAATAAAGATGATTTTTCTTGTATCATAAATCAAAATCATATCAATTTTGATTGTGTTTTTAATGCAATTCATGGTAATCCAGGAGAAAATGGAATGATTTTAAGTTATTTAGAATTGCTTAACATTCCTCATACATCAGCACCATTTTATCAAATGGCCTTAACATTTAATAAAAGAGATACCTTAAGTGTTGTAAAAGAATATGGTATTAAAACTGCAAAATCTATTTATTTAAATAAAGGTGATGTTATAAATACCAAAGAAATTAAGGATAAAGTTGGCTTACCTTGTTTTATTAAACCTAACAATGCAGGTTCTAGTTATGGTATTACTAAAGCCTATACAGAAGAAGAAATTTTTACGGGTATTTTAAAAGCCTATAATGAAGACTCAGCTATATTAATTGAATCGTTTTTAGAGGGTACAGAAGTGTCTGTAGGTGTTATTCAATATCAAAATGAGGTAAAGGTATTACCAATTACTGAAATTGTATCAGAAAATGATTTCTTTGATTATGAAGCAAAATACGAAGGTAAATCTCAAGAAATTACGCCTGCAAGAATATCTGAAGAACAACAGAATAAAGTAGAAGAGGTTGCAAAAAAGGTATATAAATCTTTAAATATGTCTGGTTTTACAAGAGCAGAGTATATTTTTGTGAATGATGAGCCTCATTTTTTAGAAATTAATACTGTACCAGGTTTAACTGAAGAAAGTATTTTGCCTCAACAAGCACAAGAAGCAGGTATTTCTTTAGCACAACTTTTTGAAAACGCTATTCAAATGGCATTAAATTAAAATTATGAAAAAAGCAGTTTTTCCAGGTTCTTTTGATCCTATTACATTAGGTCATTTTGATATTATAGAAAGAGGAGTAAAACTTTTTGATGAGCTAATAATAGCCATTGGTATTAATGCAGATAAAAAATACATGTTTAGCTTAGAAGAACGCAAAAGTTTTATAGAAGAGGCTTTCAAAGATGAACCAAAAATTAAGGTTTTAACCTATCAAGGTTTAACTGTCAATTTTTGTAAGGAGCAAAATGCTGAATTTATTTTAAGAGGATTAAGAAATCCTGCTGATTTTGAATTCGAAAAAGCTATAGCGCATACCAACAGAAAATTATCAGAGATAGAAACTGTATTCTTGCTAACATCTTCAGGTAAGAGCTACATTTCATCATCAATTGTAAGAGATGTAATTAGAAATAATGGAGATTATACAGGTTTAGTGCCTGATGCAGTTAGAGTTAAAAAATAATTTATGAGCAAATTTTTATTGAAAACCTTATTGGTTTCAACCTTGATTTTTGTGGTTTCTTGCAACAAATCATCTAAAGAATCAGCAGATTTTACTACAATTTTCGAAAAGTCTAAAGGAACAGAAACTCCAGAATATAATGAGGTTATAGAATATTATTCAGAGTTGGCTGAGGTTTATAATGAAATTTCGCTATTTAATTTTGGGCAAACAGATTCTGGAGAGCCATTACATTTAGTGGTTTACGATAGAAATGGAATTTATAATGTTGATGAAATTAAAAACTCAGCAAAAAACAGAATTTTAATTAATAACGGAATTCATCCAGGAGAATCTGATGGAATAGATGCTTCTATGATGTTGTTAAGAGATATTGTGCAAAATGATTCTTTACAAAAGAAGTATGAAAATTCGATTATTTGTGTAATTCCTGTGTATAATATTGGAGGATCTTTAAATAGAAATTCGCATACGAGAGCAAATCAAAATGGACCTTTAGAATATGGTTTTAGAGGTAATGCCAGAAATTTCGATTTGAATAGAGACTTCATAAAGCAAGACACCAAGAATGCAGCAGCTTTTGCAGATATTTTTCATACTGTAAATCCAGACGTTTTTATAGATAATCATGTAAGTAATGGAGCAGATTATCAATATGCAATAACACATTTATTTACCCAACACAATAAATTGGGTGGTAAATTAGGTTCTTTTTTGCAGAATGAAATGAGGCCAAGTTTAGAGAAATCTCTAGAGCAAAAAAATATTATAATTACGCCTTACGTAAATGTTTGGGGTAATACACCAGAAGTTGGTTTTTCTCAATTTTTCGATTCTCCAAGATATTCTACAGGCTATACAACCTTGTTTAATACGTTAGGTTTAATGGTAGAAACACACATGTTAAAGCCTTATAAAATTAGAGTAGAACAAACTTATGAACTTATGTTATTGGTTTTTGACTTTACTGAAGAAAATTCAGGAAAAATTAAAGATTTAAGAGCAAAAGCTACATCAGAACTATTAAGTAAAAAAACATATCCTATTCAATATACTGTAGATAGAGAGAAGTATAGAATTCTAAATTTTAAAGGTTTTGAAGGTTCTTATATAGATAGTAAAGTTACTAATGGCAAACGTTTGTTTTACGACAAAAACAAACCTTTTGAAAAAGAGACAAAGTATTTTGATGAGTTTAAAGTTACCAAAGAAATTGAAATTCCTGTTGCTTACATTTTACCTAAAGGTTGGCATAAAGTTGTAGAAAGATTAAATAATAATCAAATTGAATACACTAGGTTTAAAAATGATACAACAATTGCTGTTACTGTAAATCACGTTAAAGATTTTAAATCTAGAAGTGCACCTTATGAAGGGCATTATTTACATTACAGTACAGAAGTATTTAGCTCAACAGAAGAAATGGCATTTCAAAAAGATGATTTATACATACCAACAAATCAAAATGGAATTCGTTATTTGTTAGAAACATTAGAGGCAGAAGCTACAGATTCTTTTTTTAATTGGAACTTTTTTGATACTGTTTTACAAAAAAAAGAAGGTTATTCAGCCTACGTTTTTGAAGATGTTGCAGCACAAATCTTAGAAGAGAATACTAGCTTGAGAGAGGAGTATTTAAACAAATTAGAAAATGATGAGAAATTTAAAGCAAACCCAAGAATGCAATTAGATTTTGTTTACAAAAATTCTCCTTATTATGAAAGAGCACATTTATTGTTACCTGTTTTTAAAGTTTATTAGAAATGAAAAACTACCTATTTTTAATCATTGTATTGGCTTTTATGAATTGTAAAACAAGCAACATAGATTCTCAAGAAGAAACACCTTTTTTTGTTGGTACATATACATCTGGAGAAAGTGAAGGTATTTACAAATACGCAATAGATCAAAATGGAATTTTAAAGAAAATTGGTTTGTTTGCTAAAACAAATAATCCGTCTTTTATAGCAAAATCGAATGATGGTAAAACCTTAGTTGCAGTAGATGAAACAGATGTAGAAGGTACAGGTTTTATAAAATCTTATAGAATAGATAAAGATTCTTTAGCCTATTTAAGCACTTCAAAATCTGGAGGTGCTCATCCTTGCTTTTTAAATATTAATGAATATAATGAAGTACTAGTAGCTAATTATACAGGTGGTAATGTTGGTTTTTATAAAATTGATAATCAAAATGGACTAACTAACTTACAAGCTGTTCAACAGCATTTTGGCAAGGGAACTACTGATAGACAAGAAGCACCACATGCACATTCAGCTTATTTTCATCCTAACAAAAATGAAATTATTTCTGCAGATCTAGGAACTAATGAATTATGGTTTTCAAACTTTAATGATAGTGAAAAATCTTTTCAGTTTAAAGATCAGAAAACGCTAAAATTAGAGGAAGGTGCAGGTCCAAGACATTTAGCTTTTCATCCTAACAAAAACTGGTTATATACATTAAATGAATTAAATAATACTGTTTCTTTAATTATAGAAAAGAATAATGAATACGTAATTCAGGGTACTTTTTCTATGTTGCCAAAAAATTTTACAGGCTATAGTAAAGGAGCTGACATTCATATTTCTGCTGATGGAAAATTCTTATATGCTTCAAATCGTGGACATAATTCTATAGCAATTTTTAAAATTGATAAAGTAGATGGAAGTTTAGAGCTAATAGGTTTTGAAAGTACAAAAGGTGATGGTCCAAGGAATTTTGCCATTTCTCCAAATGAGGATTTTTTAATTGTTGCCAATGAGAAAACGAGCAATATTGTTTCTTTTAAAAGAAATGCTAAAAATGGAAAACTATCGTTTGTAAGTGAAATTAAGGCTCCAAATCCTGTTTGTATTTTATTTTAATTATTCAATAAGAATAGTGTTTCTGCTTACTATTTCACCTTCATTTTTAAAGACTATAAAATAGCTGCCTTTATTTAAAGAAGAAACATCTATACTTTTTTTACTAAAGTTATTCTGCTCTTTAATTTTCTTACCCAACAAAGAAAATATTGTAAAAGCATCAAAATCTATATTACTAGCTTTAATTTGAATTTTATTAGCAATGGGGTTTGGATAAATAGTAATCTTTTGCTTTTCTGTAGCGTAATTATCTATAGAAAGAGATGCAGTTTCTTCTATGCTAAAATCAGCAAAAAGAACAGCTTCATCTTTTAAATCTTGTACGTTGTTTATACTTCTGTAAATACCCCATTTTGGCCTTGCAAATTCAGCACCTGCTTGCCAGTTATCTAAATTTGAATTTTGATAGTAGAGTATTACAGCATCTGTAGCAATATTTCTAATTTCTATTTCGTAATTGCTGTTGGTACCATAAGTTAAATCAACAGTAATAGAAACCCAATTCCCTCTTAATAAATCTAAGTCTGCAGTTTTTATGGTGTTTTGATCATTGGTACTTGTGTGCCTTAATTCTAAACGATCTGGAGTTGCTTTTCTTCCAGTTAGTGTAAACATTGGTATTGATGCAAAACTACCTCCAACAGATTTAATTTGATGCAAATGTGTGAAGTTTGGTGAAACTTGAAAGTCTGCACTAAGCTTCATTTTCCATTTATAGATTACTCTTTCACCTTCTAAGCCCAATAAATTATCAGGGCTCTTGTCATAAGATTTTATTTCAGTTCGTTGTCTGTCAAAAGTTTTACATCTATCATTATCTTCAGAAGCATGAGTGAAAAAACGAAATACATTTTTATTTAAATCAGTATCAAAGACTTCATCTATATGTCTACCAAAAGAGGTGTGTACACAATCTGGCACTTCAACTACATTGTAATTTGGAGCCAAAACCGAATTTATAAGTTCGTAGGTGTTTCCTGATCCATCAGCACTTAACACTACTTGTGCTTTGGTGTTTGATGAGAATAAAAGAAAGGCAAAAACTGAAACTAAAATTCTAATCATAAGTCAAATATAATTGGTTTACCAAATTGGTTATCCAAATATAGTGCTTTTCTAGAACTTATATTCGCTTAATGGTTTAGGGAATTTTTCAGGATTTGCTGCAAGGTGATATCTTGGGTCATCTATACCTTCTTCTATAATATCTGTAAAGATTGGAGATGCTTTATAAAGCAATACCTTGCAATCTTCACTAAGGTGTTTTAAAGTTACTTTTTTATTTAAGGCTTGATATTTTTCTACCAAAGCAAAAATAGCTTCAATAGCAGAATGATCCGATATTCTTGCTTCTACAAAATCTATTTCTACTTGATCAGGATCATTTTTAACATCAAATTTTTCGTTAAATGCTAAAATGCTTCCAAAAAATAAAGGTCCCCAAATTTCATATATTTTTGTACCATCTTCTTTAAAACGTTTTCGAGCTCTAATTCTTCTTGCGTTTTCCCACGCAAAAACTAGGGCAGAAATAATCACACCAACAAAAACAGCAATTGCTAAATCAAAAATAACGGTTACAGCAGATACAGTTATTAGTACAAAAGCATCAGACTTAGGTATTTTTTTAAGAATTCTAAAACTAGACCAAGCAAAAGTTTCAATAACCATCATAAACATTACACCTACTAATGCTGCAATTGGTACTTGTTCTATCAATTTATCTGTAAAAAGAATAAAAGTTAATAAGGTAACAGCCATTATTATTCCAGATAATCTTCCTCTACCACCTGCATTTATATTAATTACAGTTTGGCCAATCATTCCACAACCTCCTGTTCCACCAAACAAACCACTTACAATATTTCCTGCTCCTTGAGCTACACATTCTTTATTTCCATTTCCTCTGGTTTCTGTTAATTCATCAACTAAATTCATGGTCATTAAAGATTCAATTAAACCAACAGAAGCTGCTAAAACTGCAAATGGTAAAATAAATGTTAGTGTGTCTAAATTAAAAGGTAAGTTTTGCCAAAGTTCTAAATTTGGAGTTGGAAATTCGCCTTTCAATCCAGTTCCTCCTCCTTCTATAATATAAGAACCAACTGTAGAAACTTCTAAGCCAGAAAAAACTACAATTAACGTAGTTATTAAAATCGCAGTTAATGAAGCTGGTATTTTTTTAGTAATTTTAGGTAGTACCCAAATAATACCCATAGTTAAGGCTACTAAACCAATCATTATCATTAGTTCTGAACCTTGCATAAAAGTGCTTACATATTCATTAACTCCTTCTGCTGAAACAGACAAAGATTTATGAGAAAACATTTTTACTTGAGCCCAGAAAATTACGATAGCTAATCCATTTACAAACCCCATCATTACTGGGTGTGGAATTAATCTTACAAACTTTCCTAATTTAAATACACCTGCTAAAATTTGAATAATACCCATTAATATTACACAAGCTAATAAGTAAAAATAACCCATGTTATCTATTGGTGTATCAAACAACATTCCTTTTGTATGTCCTTCAGAAATCATAGAGACAAAAATTACAGCAACAGCACCAGCAGCTCCAGAAATTAAACCTGGTCTACCACCAAAAATGGCTGTAATTAAACCTATTATAAAAGCACCAGAAAGCGCTACTAAAGGGTCTATTTGAGCAACAAACGCAAAAGCAACTACCTCAGGAATCATAGCTAAAGAAACAGTAATACCTGCTAAAACATCGTCTTTAACATTAGGTGTAATTTTTTTTATGAATTCTGTCATAATTTATGGGCTTTTAAAAGTCGGCAAATATAGTATGTTTTTTATATTTAAGCCTGTTTATAAGCATCATATACCAATTTAATGTTAGTATAAGTATTAGTAAGTGCGCTTTTAATTTCTTTTGAGTTTAGAAAAGCGACTTTTGTAATGCCTTCTTCTAATTGAGGAGTTAATGTTGAATCATCATTAGAGTGCATTAAAAACCAAAAGGTTTGCTTTAAATTTAAACCTTTATAATCATAAATATGATAGGTGGTAGGTAGCTGTTTTATGATAGATAAATTGGTAATTCCACATTCTTCTTCTACTTCTCTAATAGCAGCTATTTCTTTAGATTCTCCTTTTTCTATTCCTCCTTTTGGTAAATCCCAAACCTCATTTCTATAAATAAATAATACAGATTTTTCATCATTTAAAACTAAACCACCAGCAGCAGGAATTACTTTTAAATTTTTGATGAATAATTGCCAATCAAGTTCTAAATTTGCAGTGATAAGAATGATACCAAAAGTGGATGTTTCTTGCAATTTTAAAAGTACATCCTTAAAATTAATCTCAGAGAATGAATAAATTGGAAAATTTTTTTCATTTTTTGATGAAGATGTGATAATTATTGGTTTATCATTTACAAAAACTTTATACATTTGTGACATGGTTATGAACAAAGATACTTCAAAAAAAACAGCTGAACTTTTATTGCAGATAAAAGCGATTAAACTAAGTCCTAATGAACCTTTTCAATGGGCTTCAGGTTGGAAATCTCCTATTTATTGTGATAATAGAGTTACCTTATCTTATCCTCCTGTTCGTGTTTTCTTAAAGGAAGAAATTGCTAAAATTGCAGAATTAGAATATGGAAAACCAGATGTAATTGCTGGGGTTGCAACAGGAGCTATAGCAATTGGTATTTTGGTTGCTCAAGAACTTGGAGTTCCTTTTGTTTATGTTAGGCCTGAGCCTAAAAAACATGGTAGAAAAAACCAAATAGAAGGACATTTAGAAAGTGGTCAAAATGTAGTTGTTATTGAAGATTTAATAAGTACAGGTAATAGCAGTTTAAATGCAGTAGCAGCCTTAAAAGAGGCAGGAGCTGTTGTAAAAGGTATGGTTGCTATTTTTTCTTACGGATTTGATGTAGCCACACAGAATTTTAAAGATAAAAACGTAAACTTAAAAACGTTAAGCAATTACGAGAATTTATTAGAGCAAGCATTAGATAGTAATTATATTTCTCAAAAAGAATTAGCTACTTTACAAGAATGGAGAGCTAACCCTAGTGAGTGGAATCAATAAAATAAATAAGCATGAATATACAAGGTACTAGAGTAGTTGTTGAGAAATCTCAAAAAGAAACTTTCGAATTTTTATCAGATTTAAAAAATTTTGAGCAGTTAATGCCAGAATCTATTCAAAAGTTTGAGGTAGAAGGAGATTCTTTTATTTTTGGCTTAAAAGGTATGCCAGAAATTAGGTTAGTCCTTAAGGAAAAAACACCATATTCTAATGTAACTCTAGGAGCTGCAAGTAGCAAATTAGATTTTCAATTGGTTGCAGATATTCAGTCTATAGATGAAGATTCTTCAGAAGTTCAATTAGAATTTCAAGGTAAGTTTAATGCAATGATGGCAATGATGGTTAAAAAGCCATTAACTAGTTTTATTGAAACGCTTACAGATAATTTAGAAACAATTTAGGCAAAGGAAATTTCTTTAATTCCAAACTCTTTTAAACTTTCATCTTCAAGTTCTACTTGCAGATTTCCAGAAGAAGAGATTCCTATAATTTTACCCATAAATAAAACATTCTTAGTAGTTTTAAACATACTTGGAGTGTTTTTTTTATAAAGCACATTTAAATAGTCAGCTTCTAAATTCTTATAATCTTTTTGAACTACTTGGTTTACTCGATTTTTTATGGAATTTACGACTTCAATTAATAAATCATCTAGATTATATAATTTACCAGTTATATTTGTTAGAGATGAAACCTTATTTAAATCATCTCTAAATTCTTCTTGATTCACATTAATTCCAATTCCAACTATAGATTTCTGTATAAAGCTTTTAGAAATTGAATTTTCAATTAAAATTCCACATATTTTCTGATTAGCTGACAGAATGTCGTTTGGCCATTTAATAAAAAGCTGGTTGTCAATATATTTAGAAATTACATCGTAAACAGCCAAACAGATTGCAAAATTAAAATATTTCTGATGTGTTATTTGTAAATCTAAATCACTAATAAAGGTACTAAACGTAAGGTTTTTATTAGGTTCTGATGACCAAGAACTTTCTCTTTGACCACGACCTTTTGTTTGATCTTTAGCAACAACTACTGTATAGTTTTTTAAGGTAGAATTTTTAGCCATTTCTTTTAAAAAAGAACTTGTAGAATCAATGGCATTAAGTTTGATTAATTTCAATTGTTAAATATTGTGTAAACTAGTTCAATATTACGCAAAATACTCGCAAAAAAATAATAACTTTGCACTAAATAGAGAAGAGATTAATGACAAAAAAACAAGTAAGCGCAGATGATTTAATCGCTGTAATTATTAAAGGAATTGATGATGTTAAAGGAGAAAACATCCAATTATTAGATTTAAGAGATATAGAAAATACCGTTTGCGATTATTTTATAATTTGCTCTGGTAATTCAAATACACAAGTGAACGCCATTTCTGGTTCGGTTCAAAAAGTAGTTAGTAAAGAGGTTAAAGATAAACCTTGGCATGTAGAAGGTCAAGGAAACTCTGAATGGGTTTTAATGGATTATGTAAATGTTGTTGTTCACATTTTTCAAAAGCATGTTAGAGATTATTATGATATAGAAAGCCTTTGGGGTGATGCAAAAATCACCGAAATTAATCCAGTATAATCCTATTGATTTTATAACACATGAGTGATTCAAATAAAGAAAATAAATCAAATATGCCAAAATTTAAGTTCAGCTCTTACTGGATTTATGGAGGTATATTCTTAGCAATTATAGCCATTCAATTTTTTAGTAGTGGTGATTTAGCTTCAAAAAGTATTTCAAAAAATAAATTCGACGAAATTTTAAAAGATAACGACATAAAGAAAATTGTTGTTATTAATAAAGATGTAGCTCAAATTTATTTAACGCAAGAAGCATTAAAGAAAGAGAAACATCAAAAGTTTACTACCTCTACATTTTACAGACCTGGTGATGCTGTGTATGAGTATAACTTTGGAGATCAACGAACTTTTGAGCAGAATGTAAGTGAAGCTAAAAAAGAAAAAAAATTAATTGTTGATATTGATAATAAAGAAAAAACAAGCATTTTCGATGCTATAATTGGTTTCTTACCATTCATCATATTAATAGCTATTTGGTTGTTTTTTATGAAAAGAATGTCTGGTGGAGGATCAGGTTCTGGTGGAGGAGGTCAAATTTTTAGCATAGGTAAATCTAAAGCTAAGTTATTTGATAAAGACACTAAAGTAAAAACTACATTTGAAAATGTGGCTGGTTTAGAAGGCGCAAAGGAAGAAGTACAAGAGATTGTAGATTTCTTAAAAAGCCCAGAGAAATATACTTCATTAGGAGGTAAAATACCAAAAGGAGCTTTATTAGTAGGTCCTCCAGGTACAGGTAAAACATTATTAGCTAAAGCTGTTGCAGGTGAAGCAGGTGTTCCTTTTTTCTCACTTTCTGGTTCAGATTTTGTAGAAATGTTTGTAGGTGTAGGTGCTTCTAGAGTGCGTGACTTATTTAAGCAAGCTCAGCAAAAATCACCATCTATTATTTTTATAGATGAGATTGATGCAATTGGTAGAGCTCGTGGTAAAAATTCGATGACAGGTGGTAATGATGAGCGTGAAAACACACTTAATCAATTATTAACTGAAATGGATGGTTTTGGTACAGATACTAATGTAATTGTACTTGCTGCAACAAACAGAGCAGATGTTTTAGATAAAGCTTTAATGCGTGCAGGACGTTTTGACAGACAGATTTATGTAGACTTACCAGATATTAGAGAAAGACAAGAAATTTTTGAAGTACATATTAAACCTTTAAAATTAGCAGATGATGTAAATGTTGAGTTTTTAGCTCAGCAAACACCAGGTTTTTCTGGGGCAGATATTGCTAACATGTGTAATGAAGCTGCATTAATTGCTGCAAGACATGGTAAGAAAGCAATTCATCATCAAGACTTCTTAGATGCAGTAGATAGAATTGTTGGTGGTTTAGAAAAGAAGAAAAAAAGAATAACACCAAAAGAGAAAAAAGTAATTGCTTTTCATGAAGCTGGTCATGCAACTGTTAGTTGGATGTTAGAACATGCTGCACCATTAGTAAAGGTAACTATTGTACCTAGAGGACAATCTTTAGGAGCAGCTTGGTATTTACCAGCAGAACGCTTGATAGTACAAACAGAGCAAATGTTAGACGAAATGTGTGCTACTCTAGGTGGTAGAGCTGCAGAAAAAATTATTTTCAACAAGATTTCTACAGGTGCTTTAAGTGATTTAGAAAAAGTAACCAAACAAGCAAGAGCTATGGTTACAGTGTATGGTTTAAATGATGAAGTAGGTAATATTACTTATTATGATTCATCAGGTAACGATGCTTTTGTAAAACCTTACAGTGAAGAAACTGGTAAAATGATTGATAGAGAAATTTCTAAAATGATAGAAATTCAATATCAAAGAGCAATAGAATTACTTTCTAACAATAAAGAAAAACTTACAGTTTTAGCTGAGTTATTATTAGAGAAAGAAGTAATTTTTAAAGACGATTTGCAGAAAATTTTTGGTAAAAGACCTTTTGAAGCTTTAGATACAGAAATAAAGCCAGAAGATGAAATAGATTTACCAACAGAGGAGACTTCAACAGAATCGTAATTTTTAATGGATTTTCTAAAGAAACTTTTTAATATCCCAAGTAAAGAGGATAAACAAATACAAAATCAAGAGGTAAATTTATCTCTTGATGATTTGTTTGTACACAACTTTGTAAACAAAGGAGGTAAGTTTCTTTATTGTACAAGTGAAGCAGATGTAAAAACTAATTTTGCCAATATTCTAACAGAGAATAATTGGAAATCTGTGCAGCTTTTAAACACTAAATTAAAGTCTGTTATTAATCAAAAAGAGGTTACAATTGATTCTAAATTGAATTCGGAAGCGCCTATTTTTACAACTTGTGAACATTTAATTGCAGATAAAGGAGATGTTTTATTTTCTTCAAATCAACTAAAGAGCACAAGACTAAAAGAGTTTACCAATAATTTTATCGTATACGCAACTACAAGTCAACTGGTTAAAGATACTGGTCAAGGTCTTACAGGAATCAAGACAAAGTATGTAAATAATTTACCTACAAATATATCTTCAATAAAAAATTATAACACTCAGAATGTTGATGATAATTTTTTAAACTATGGCAACAATAACTCAAAAAACTTATATTTGTTGTTGTTTGAAGATTTATAATATGCGCAACCTTTTAAGAAGGAGTTTTTCTGGAATTATTTATGTCCTAATTTTTATTTCTGCTATTCTCTTTTCTAAGGAGTCATATACCATTTTAATTACTTTTTTTGGATTTTTATGCATTTGGGAGTTCTCTAGAATGATATCCTTAAAAAATTATGCTGCATATATTTTATTTCCATTAACCCTTTACTTATTAATTAGTAGACAATATAGTTATGCTTCTATGGGTATACTTGCTATTACATTGCTATCATCTACATATTTACTATATCAATTATTTGTAAAAAAGGAAATTAGCTATAAAGATAACAGGCAAAAATTAGGGTTAACATATAGGTATGTTATATTTTCAATGTGTTTTTTGGTACTATTACCATTTTATGAAAACAGTTTTCATCCTTACTTAATGATTAGTATTTTATCTTTAATCTGGGTTAATGATTCTTTTGCATTTTTAATAGGTAAAAATTTCGGAAAGCATAAACTTTTTCCTTCTGTATCTCCAAAAAAAACAATTGAAGGGTTTATTGGAGGTTTAGTATTCTCTCTTTTAGCAGCATTACTTATCAGTAAATTTAACTTAGATTTCTCTATGTTAAACTGGTTAATTATAAGTGTATTGGTATCTGCATTGGGTACAACAGGAGATTTGGTAGAGTCAAAATTTAAAAGACAAGCTGGTATTAAAGACAGTGGAAACATTATGCCTGGTCATGGAGGAATTTTAGACAGGTTAGATAGTTTACTATTTGCTGCACCCTTTGTATATTTGTTTATTAATTATATTATTTAAAGCATGATTCGATTTCATAAAGAAGGTTACAAGATTATTGTAATTACATTTATTATTGTTATTGCTGCTATTCTTTTGGCAGAAAAATTTATAGATATTATTTGGATTACGAAATCAATTCAAATTTTAGCATTGGCTTTTTTAATCATTGTTTTACAGTTTTTTAGAAACCCGAAAAGACTTACTGAGTTAAATGAAACTACCATAGTTGCTCCTGTTGATGGTAAAGTTGTAGTAATAGAAGAAGTAGAAGAACCAGAATATTTTAAAGACAAAAGGTTACAAGTTTCTATTTTTATGTCTCCTATAAACGTACATGTTACAAGGTATGCTATGAGTGGTAAAATTAAATACAGCAAGTATCACCCAGGAAAATATTTAGTTGCTTGGCATCCAAAAGCATCTACAGATAATGAAAGAACAACCATTGTAATTCATAATGATAATTTTGGTGATGTATTGTACAGACAAATTGCAGGAGCACTTGCCAAAAGAATTGTAAATTATGCTATTGAAGGTGAAGATGTTGTGCAAGGTACAGATGCTGGCTTTATTAAATTTGGTTCACGTGTAGATTTATATTTTCCTTTAGGTACTAAACTAAATGTTAGTTTGGGAGACAAAGTAAAGGGAGGTACACAAGTTATTGCAGAAAAATAAAGATTATTAAAGATTTAGATCAGAATTTTAATGATGCTTTTCAAAAACTATCAAAGCTCGAAAAGACAATTGCTCCAGATTTAATGCTTCAGCTTTATGCCTATCATAAACAAGCAAATTTTGGAAACAATTTTTCATTTAATAGTGGTTTAGATGTTAGAAGTGGTTTTAAGTTTAATGCTTGGATGCAGTTAAAAGGCATGTCTTCAGACGAAGCAAAAGAGAAGTATATAGAATTAGCAAATGAAATTTTAAAGGAAAATAAAGATAGTTAGATTATGAAAAATATAGTAACTACAGTTTTTGCATTTGTTTTAGCTTTAAATTTAATTTCATGTAAATCAGAAAATAAGTCTGTTACAAAAGAAGCTACAATTGAAATAGATTCTAAAAAAAGTACACCAGCATTTAATGTTGCAAATGCTAACACAGATATAAAATTTACGGCTTACAAAACAACAGATAAAATTGGTGTTGATGGCGCTTTTAGAAAGATTGATATCACTGGTGGTGGAGAAGGGAAAACATTAAAAGAAGCTATCAATGATACAGAATTTTCTATACCTGTAAGTAGTTTAGCTACAAAGGATTCAAGTAGAGATTATAAAATCAAAAAATTCTTTTTTGGTATTATGGGTAATACTAAAATTCTTTCAGGAAAATTACAATTAGTAGATGATGCTAATGGTATAGCTAATATCACTATGAATGGAGAAACGAAACCAGTTCCTTTTGTGTATACGATTCAAAGAAATATGTTTAATATGAAAGCTACAATAGACATCAATAATTGGAATGCTAGTAAAGCTTTAGCTTCTTTAAATAAAGTTTGTGAAGATTTACATAAAGGTGCAGATGGGGTTACTAAAACTTGGAGTGAAGTTGATTTAAATATTAAATCTACTTTTTAAATAAGTTAATTAGACCATCAGATAAAATTGGATATCGAAAAGTAAAATTTTGCTTTTCGATTTTTTTTGATGAAATTCTACTTCCTTCTAATAAAATTTTAGCCATATCTCCAAAAACTAATTTTAGCATAAAACTTGGTACATTAATACCAACATAAGGTCTAGAGATACTTTTTGCTAATTCTTTTGAGAAATCTGTGCTAGTTTTGTGTTCAGGAGCTACAGCATTGTAAATTCCTTCTAAATTTTCTTCTATTTGATGCAAGTACATTTCACATAAATCATCTATATGTATCCAAGGCATATACTGTTTTCCTGAACCTAATGCAGCAATTACAGGCGTTTTCATTTTTTCTAAAGCACCACCTGTTTTAGATAATACAATACCTGTTCTTAGTATGGATACAGGAATATTTAAACTTTTAAATTGAAGAGCAGCTGCTTCCCATTTTTCGCATACTTCCCCTAAAAAATCCTTGCCAGCAGCATCAGTTTCTTCAAATATTTTTGATGTTGTAATTGCTCCATAATAACCACTTCCTGAAGCTGATATAAATCCTTTTAAAGGGATATTCAATTCTTTTGCTTTACTAAATAACAAATTTGCAGATTTCACTCTACTATCAATAATTACTTTTTTTCTCTGGTCAGACCATCTCTCATCAGCAATACCTGCTCCTGCTAAATGAATTATATAATCTACATTCTTAAATGCTTCTGTATCAATGGATTTTTTAGAAAGATCCCACTTGTATTCATTAGAACCATCAGGAGTTCTGGTAAGAATATTTACCTCATGTTTTTTGTTTATAAGTAATTCTGTTAATCTAGAACCTACTAAACCAGTACCACCAGTAATTAAAATTTTTGCCATATGTAAAGATAAAAAAAACCGTAATCGAAAAGATTACGGTTTCTAATAAATAATTCTTAAAAATTATTTTATTTCTTTCATTGCATTTGTAATCAATGTTTTTAGATGATTTTTATGTGCTCTTGTAGCAACATCACCTTTACCATTACTAACCCAACCTTTAATAGTATTTAGGTTGTAAATAGCCATAGATTTTGAAGCTACAGAAAAACGAGAACTTGCTCTACCTGTTAACATACCAATCAAACGCTTTGTATATACAGCTTGTAAGTTTTGACGGAAAGAATTTACACTTCCATAAATATCTGGTTTAAACATCATGTTGTTTAAATCTGTCATAAATGCAGATAGCTTATATTCATTTCCATATAATTCAGAATTAGATAATCTTTGTAGCGTATTTGGGTGCATTATATGTGCTAAAACACTTGTTTGATATCCTAATACTTGTTCATGAATTTTAGGGTCTTCTGGTCCTCCAAAGAAATTGTAGCCTCTTCTTTGTCTTGCTAAATAATTATATACTTCATTTGGAGTACTAAATGCATCTGGAGCAAAAATGTATTTATCTAAAGCATCCATAGCTCTTTTTTGATCTTCTTTAGAAACAGGTGTATAAGGTTGTGAGCCTCCTTCTTGACCATAAGTAGATCTATCTACATAGACACCACCAATAAATCGAGATACAACTCCACCAGCAATTCTTGTTTGGTTGTGTAATGTATAATAGGCTCTTCTTAAGTTTTCATAAGTTTCACCTTCTTTGGTAAACTGACTTTTTAGATTTTTCATCATATCATTTACCAATTCAAATCTATTGATAGAATAGGTTATTTGATCATTAGATAAATCTCCAATCATTACTCTTGGATCTATTGCTTTTCCTGGAGAACGCATGTCATCTGCATCATTACCAAAAATTAATTCTGGTTCAGTAGATCTTTCTAATAAAGCATCTCTTTCAGAAGCACTTTTAAAAGGAGTGTATCCAAACTGTATTGCCCAAATATCATAAGGACCTACTGCCATGTCATAATATTGGCCTTGTTTACTTCTATCATTAGTGATATTAATTCCTGCATAATCCATAACAGAACCTGTAAGTGCTTTTCCTTTAATAAAATCAGCATCTGCTAATTGAGCAGGTGTATAAACCTGACTTGCTTTCATATTATGATTTAAACCTAATGTATGCCCAACTTCGTGCATAATTAAAGATTTCATACCTTCTTTCTTAATGCCTTCCATATCTAATGCAGATGCACCTGATGCTTGTAGCACAGCAGTTCCTAATTGTAAATTTTCGTGCATTACATGGCCTGCTGAACAAAATAACAAGTTGTTATTAGCTAAGAACTTTTTAGCTCTTAATTCTGCAGAAGTTTCTAAATGCATGTTTGCTGCTGCATCATTATATAATTTGTCTGCAAATACTCTGTTTGTAAAGTGTACATATTCTAACATAATATCTGCCCCTAAGATTTCTCCTGTTCTTGGGTTAACAAAACTTGGTCCATAACCACCAAAAGGTGGGTTAGGAGAAGAGGTCCATCGTAAAACGTTATATCTTACATCTCCTGCATCCCAAGTAGCATCATCTGGTTGCATTTTTACAACCATTGCATTATTAAATCCAGCTTTTTCAAAAGCTTCATTCCAAGCTAGAACTCCTTCTTTAATAGTTTCTCTCCATTCTACAGGTGTAGATTTTTCCATCCACCATGTAATTGGTGTAACTGGATCGGAAATTGCTGCTTCTGGGTTTTTCTTAACCAACCTCCATCTGTGAATCATATCTCTATAATTTACAGTTTCAGTAGTTGTCATATCATTAGTTTCAGTAAGAAAGTAACCAACCCTTGCATCATCCATTCTTGGTTCATAACCATCTTCTGGCATATTCATGAACGTATGAAATACTTTAATAGATACACTTCTACCATCTGTTACAGCAGCAGAACCACCATTAATTACATTTGGATTACTATAAACATACTCAGTTTTAACATTTGTGTTTTCTGGATAGTTTTTAATTTCATTTATTTTAGATTTCGATTTATCAAATCGTCCTAAGCTAAAAGCAAAAGGAGACTGACCAGGAAATCTAGGTTGTTTAATTCTTGTAAAAGTTTCTGATAAAAACAGACCATTTGCATCAATTAAATACTCACCTTTTTCATCATCTGAGGCTAATAGTTTTCCACTTGCTATTACAGCATCGCTAATATTTGCTTCTGATGATTTAGATAACGCGTTATTTTCGTCAAAATAGAAAGAAGTGTTTGGTGCCATAAATTCTAAACGATTAAAATATTTCGTTACATGAAATACACTAGAACCATTGTAAGAACCTCTGTAAGCATTTGCTTCAGTTACTCCGTTTGCAATTTGTGAGAAGTAAATAAAGTCTTTGTTTAGTTGATCTTTCTTTACCAATAATTTTACAGAACCAGTAACTGTATCTTGATAAATGGTAAATAATCCCTCTATTTTTTTACTACTTTTTGTAAGTGATTTTATAGTTTTACCTTTCTTTTTTGGTGGAGTTTTTTTGGCAGGAGCCTCTTTTTTAACTTCCTTTTTTTTCTTTTTCCAAAACTGCGCATTTGTATTTTGAACTCCAAGAATTCCAAACACCATTAAAAATGAACACAGAATTCTAAAATTGTGTAAGTGGTTTACTTTCATTGCTTTGTTGATTTTAATTTAATTGTTTGTCAAGTTAGTTTAGAAATAAAAAATAAATGTTAATAATATACTAAAATTAACACTTGTAAAGATTTCACTTATTACAAATTAGATAGTAATAACAAGGTATCAATTAAACTAATTGACACATATGCTAAAGCAATGTTAATCTTTTTTATCACCTTAATTAATAGCGTATTTTTATAGGGATGAAAGAAAATACTAAAAGAAAAGGTTTTGTTTTTAAAACTTATGAAGCAGATAAGCAATCTCCTTTCGAAAAACTTTTTGAAATCTTTAAAGAGCTAATAACTCATACTTCAGGTGACTTTGATGAAGCCATAGATTGGTTGCGTTCTTTAGATAAAGAATACAATCTTACAGATGAAAATTACACCATTGATGATTTTATTGAAGATTTAAAGAAGAAGGGTTACATAAAAGAAGAAATTAAAGGAGATGGAACTGGAGGAACAAAAATTACTTCTAAAACTGAAAGAGCAATTCGTCAGCAGGCGCTAAATCATATTTTTGGTAAAATAAAAAGAAGTGGTTCTGGTAATCATAAAAGTAAATCTCCAGGAATAGGTGATGAACATACAGGAGATTTTAGAGCGTATCAATTTGGAGATAATTTAGATAAAGTTTCTATGACAGAAAGCATAAGAAACGCTCAAATAAATAATGGAATAGGAGACTTTACTTTATCTGAAAATGATTTGGTTGTTGAAGAAACCATGCATAAAAGTCAAATGAGTACTGTGTTAATGATAGATATTAGCCATTCTATGATTTTGTATGGTGAAGATAGAATTACACCAGCCAAAAAAGTGGCAATGGCTTTGGCTGAATTAATTACCACTCGCTATCCAAAAGATACTTTAGATATTTTGGTTTTTGGTAATGATGCTTGGACCATCAAAATAAAAGATTTACCTTATTTACAAGTAGGGCCTTATCATACAAACACAGTTGCTGGTTTACAATTAGCAATGGATTTATTAAGAAGAAAGAAAAATACCAATAAACAGATATTTATGATTACTGATGGTAAACCAAGTTGTTTACGTTTACCTGATGGTCAATATTATAAAAATAGTAATGGCCTAGATAAATACATTGTAAATAAATGTTATGCAATGGCTCAACAAGCTAGAAAATTACATATACCTATTACTACTTTTATGATTGCACAAGACCCTTATTTAATGCAATTTGTAAAAGCATTTACACAGGCAAATCAAGGAAAAGCATTTTACACAGGACTTAAAGGTCTTGGAGAAATGATTTTTGAAGATTATGAAACAAACAGAAAAAAAAGAATTAGAGGATAGATGAATTTAGAAAATATTAAAACATTAGGAGAGTTAAGAAAAACAGGTTACGAATCTAAATCTATTAAAGATGAATTAAGAGAGAACTTGATTAGTAAAATGATGAGTAATGAAACTGTTTTTAAAGGAGTTCATGGTTATGAAAATACGGTTATACCAGAATTAGAAAGAGCAATTTTAAGCAAACACAACATTAATTTACTAGGTTTAAGAGGGCAAGCAAAAACTCGTTTAGCAAGGTTGATGGTAAATTTATTAGATGAATACATACCAGTTGTGGAAGGTTCTGAAATTAACGATGATCCTTTAAACCCAATTTCTAGATTTGCTATTGAATTGATTAATGAGAAAGGAGATGATACACCTATCTTTTGGTTACATAGAAATGATCGATTTGCAGAAAAATTGGCAACTCCAGATGTTACTGTAGCAGACATTATAGGTGATGTAGATCCTATAAAAGCAGCCAATTTAAAATTAAGTTATGCAGATGATAGAGTTATTCATTATGGAATGATTCCTAGAGCAAACAGATGTATTTTTGTAATTAATGAATTACCAGATTTACAAGCCAGAATTCAAGTGGCTTTGTTTAATATTTTACAAGAGGGTGATATTCAAATTAGAGGTTTTAAATTAAGATTACCTTTAGATATGCAGTTTGTGTTTACAGCAAATCCTGAAGATTACACTAATAGAGGTAGTATTGTTACGCCTTTAAAAGATAGAATTGGTTCACAGATTTTAACTCATTATCCAGAAGATATTGAAACTGCAAAAACCATTACACAGCAAGAAGCAAATAAAGTAGCTTCTCAAAAAGAATTTATTCAAGTTCCAGAATTGGCAAAAGACTTGTTAGAACAAATTGTATTCGAAGCAAGAGATAGCGAATATATTGATGCGAAAAGTGGTGTAAGTGCACGTTTAAGTATTTCTGCTTTCGAGAATTTATTAAGCACTGCAGAAAGAAGAGCCATTTTATCTGGAGATTCAGAAACCATGATTCGT
Organism: Polaribacter dokdonensis; assembly: GCF_024362345.1. Lineage (GTDB taxonomy): Bacteria > Bacteroidota > Bacteroidia > Flavobacteriales > Flavobacteriaceae > Polaribacter > Polaribacter dokdonensis. Next base: position 2,994,733 of record NZ_CP101505.1, read on the forward strand.
TTAAATGATTTTGATGGCATTATACCAGCAATTACAGGTAAAGTAGAATTGGTTTACGAAGGTGAGCAAGAAGGTGCACAAGTTGTTGCAGAAACTTTAATTAAAAGAGCTATTAAGACGCTTTTTCCTACTTACTTTCCTGAAATTAAAAAGTTAGAAAAGCAGAATGAAGAAACGCCTTATGATGATATTATTTCATGGTTTTTTAATGCTGATGAAGATTTTGAGCTATTAGATGATTATTCTGAAGAAGCCTACAAAAAGGAGTTAGATAAAATAAATCCATTAGATGATTTTCTAAACCAACATCAACCTAACATGAATAAGAATGACGCTTATTTTGTAAAAGAGTTTGTGCTTTGGGCTTTAGTAGAATTTAAAAAGTTGAGTAAATATAGATTTGCAGAGGGTACACAGTTTAAAGATCCTTATGGAAGTTTTATAAATGGATTGTAAATTTAAAAGCCCTTCAAATTTTAATTTGAAGGGCTTTTAAATTATTACTCTTTGTCTTTATCAAAAACCCACCAGGTTTCTCCGTTTTTAGGATTAAAACTTATTTTTGCTACACCTAGTTTGCAATACAGAACATATTTACCCTCAACGTAAATGTCTTTATCATTTAGAGTTGCCTCTATTTTGCCATCAGTATATTTGAATGTAATTCCGTTTGTAAATTTTAAAACTAAATTTTTTCTACCTTTTTTGTTTTTTGAATTTGTAACTGTTTTTTTAGCTGTAATATTTGTAGACTTATTCTTATTATTCGAAATTTTACTTTTATGATTGTTATAAGGTTTGGAAAGTACCAACTCTAAATAAGCTCCTTTTTCTAAGTGATAAACGTCTTTTTCAGTTTTATAATTAGGATACGCATATAATTTAAAACCCTCATTTTCAATTTCCAGTTTATAAGGATTATTGGTGTTTTTCATTTGTATATAACCCTCTTTTGAAACAACTTCAAATTTTGTTCCTGGAGGATACATTATGTATTTACTTTCTTTATCATCTACCTTAAATTTTAAGTAAGTACTTTGTGCATTACTAACTATTGATATCAATATGATAAGGGTTGTAACTAATGTTTTCATAATTTATCTTTTTAAGTTATTATTCTATTCTACCTTTTTCGTCTTCTATTCCTGTTTTTCTATTTCTAGCTTTTTTAACTTCACTTCTTCCGAAATTATAGGTCAAATTAATTTTGAATTGTCTGCTATCACTTCCTCCTGAACCATCTATAAATAAATCTCCAAACTGTGTTGTTCCACTCCAGGGAGATGTAAATAGCACATCATCTACACCAATTCTCGCATTTAATTTATCTTTTAAAAACTTCTTTTGTAATGCTAAATTTAATGAGCCAAGACTGTTAGTTCTATAGGTTCCACCCCAAATTGATGGAGAATTGTACCAACCTGAAACTTCAAAACGAATGTCTTTAGGTAGATTAAATGTATTCTGAGCATACAAGCTTAAAGAGTTTTGAGAAATACCAATAAAATCTGGATTTGTGGCTTCGTAAATACTTCTAGAAGCATTTAAACTTATGTAATAGCTCCACCAATTTGTAAATTTAGAAGGATAAGAAATGCCTAAATTAATTACTTTTTGATTTGCTACATTTCTAACATTTATAAAGTTTTGATTATTCTGTCCAGCTTCTGTTATTTGCGCAAAAAAGTCTTTGATAAAACTATAGCTTAAAGAAGTGGTTAATCTATACTTATAAGTATGAGACAATTTTAAATTATTAGTGTATTGAGGCTGTAAGAATGGGTTTCCTTTTCTAAAAGAAAGTTCATCAATTCTATTTTCAAAAGGATTTAAGTTTTGATAATTTGGTCTTTGAATTCGCGTACTATAGTTTAGTGCAAATGAATTAGTTTGATTTGGCTGAAAGGTAATACCTGCACTAGGAAAAAAATCGGTATAATTTCTTTCTACAATATCATTATTGCTAGCTTGCGTGCTTGTTAATGTGCCTTTAGAGTTGGTGTTTTCTGCACGTAAACCAAATTGAAAATTAAACTTTTTAATCTTTTTGTTAAAGTTAATGTAGGCAGCTGTTACAATTTCATCATAATCAAATTCATTAGATCTAGAATTATCTAGATTATCATTTCCATTTTCTCTATTAAAAAAATCGAAATCATTAACTGTGTTTACTTTGGCGATTTTTGCTCCAAAACTCAATTTAGCTTTTAAGAAGTTTTGCTCATAATCTACTTTTGTAGAAAAGAGATTTATGGTGGTTGGTGAAACTATATAAAAAGTACTTTGACTTAAAACCTGAGTTTCATCTCCATTAAAATAAGTATTGGGCTGAAGGTTAAAATTCTCTCTACTATACTTTCCAAAATCAATATCAAAATTAAATATAGTTCCTTTTTTGTTATCATACTTATAGTTGAGGTTGCTATACAAATTGTATACATTATTATCAGTATCACTTCCTGCAACAAGCACATTGTTTGGGTTTTGTCGATTTTGAGGCGTTATAGGTGTTCTTGAATCTGAGTCTGAAAAAGAATCGCTAAAATTTGCAGAAAGTATGATACCAAATGTTGATTTTTTATTAGGATAAAAGTCGAATCCAAATCGTGTACTAGTGTTGTTGTAATCATATATAGTTTCAGTTTTCGCATCAAAAATGGTGTTATTCTGAATACGATACAGGTTTAAAAAACTAAATCCAGTACCAGTTCCATTGCTAATGTTACCATATAAACTAGTTTTCTTATTTCTATTATTAAAAGATAATGCATTGTTAAATCTGGCATAATCACCTTGATTATAACCACTTGTTAAACTACCATTTGTACCAATAGTTTTGTCTCTTTTTAAAATAATATTTACTATACCAGCATTACCTTCTGCATCGTATTTAGAAGAAGGCTGAGTAATAATTTCTACAGATTCTATGTCTGAAGATTGTAGTGTTTTTAAAAAGTTGACTAAATCTTCTCCTCTTAAAACTGAAGGTTTACCATCAATATAAAAAAGCACACCGTTTTTACCTTCTACAATTACATTATCATTATTATCAATTACAATTCCAGGTGCTTTTCTAAGCAAATCAAAACCAGTATCTCCTGCAGCATTTATAGTATTTTGTACGTTAAAAACAGTTTTATCTGCCAATACTTGAATCATTGGTTTTTCTGTTTTAATTACAATTTCATCTAACTCTTCAGAGGCAATGGTTAACTGAATGGTTTTAAAATTTTTATCACTAATTAATTGGAAGTTTTTGGTTTTGTGTTCTTTAAAACCTAAGCTATTAAGTAATAGATAGTAAGATCCTTCTTCAATTGAATTAATAGTGAAAATTCCCTTAGAATTAGAAACAGAAGCTTTTACAAATTTTGCTTCGTCAGTTGTATATAAAGAAATAGCAACTGCATTTAATGTTTTATTTTGTTCATCTGTTATTTTACCAGAAATTCTATATTGAGCAAAACATTGGATAGAAATAAAAGAAGCTAATAAAAAAGTTAAAATGTGTTTCATAATCTGTTTTTTTACTGATTGATGATACAAAGATGTTGGTAAAAGAGCTTTTAAAAAATAGAAAGTCGACCAATAGGCTAATAGAAAGTTAAACAGTCAAGGACCATTCAACCCAAAATAAGACCATTCATAGAATATTTTTTTGTATGACCTTATTAACTGCTACTTTTGATTTAAAGTCACAAATTATGAAAAACATTAAAAGAAAAGAAGTTGTAATTATATTCTTATTCTATCTATTTTTTTCTTTTCTGTATAGAATTGTTTTGTGGTTTAATATAGGTTCATATGCTAAAGAAGGTTTTTGGGGTTGGATAAACCTTAGAGATTATTGGTACATGGCTGGTATGCAATATGCATTCTACTTTTTATCTTCTATTTGTATTTGGTTTTTGGTAGTAAAACTGCTTAAAAATAAAACCAGTTCTTTACAAATGATATTTATTTTTCTACTTGTACCAATAACAGTGTATTTTGTAAGAGAATGGAGATATGATTTTTTAGATTCTATAGGCATTTTTCATTTAACAGGTACAGGTTCTGTTTGGGATTGGTACATACCAACTCTATTTATGTGGGTGCAATTTGGTGTCTTTTTCGCTTATAAATATTTTATAGACAACCAAAAGAAAATTAAATTAGAAGGCGAGTTAAAACAGATTGCTTTAAAGAGTGAATTATCTGCATTAAAAGCACAACTTAATCCGCATTTTTTATATAACGTTTTTAATACTATAAGTGCCTCTGTTCCTGCAGAAAACGAAAAAACTAGAAGCTTAATAGCTGAGTTGTCAGACTTGTTTCGCTATCAATTAAAAGCCAGTCAAGTAGAAAAAGTGGCTTTAAAAGAAGAGCTAGAGTTTGTAAAAAAATATTTGCAATTAGAGAAAGAGCGTTTTGAAGATCGATTAAAAATAAGTTTTGATGTAGATGATGCAATTCTACAAGAAAAAGTACCACCAATGTTGTTGCAGCCTTTGGTAGAAAACTCGATTAAACATGGGATTGCAAGTTTAATTGAAGGAGGAGAAATTAGCATCAAAATTCAGAAAAAAGAGGATAAATTAATTTTTGAAATTGCAGATACAGGCATAGGTGTAAAAGATAAAAATGCTGTTTTCGAAAAGGGGATAGGGTTAACAAATACCAAACTAAGGTTAGAAAAAATGTACAATAGTGTGCTAACCTTAGAAGATAATTTGCCTAAAGGATTAAAAATAAGTTTCGAGATATGAAGAAAGTAATTATCGTTGATGATGAAAAAGCAGGTAGAAAACTTATTAAAGAGTATCTAAGCAACTTTCCTGCATTAATTTTATTAGGAGAAGCGAACAATGGAGTAGATGCTGTTAAAATGATTAATGAGTTTAAACCAGATTTGGTTTTTTTAGATATTCAGATGCCAGGTTTAACTGGTTTTGATGTATTGAAACATTTAGAAGAATTACCTCAAATTATTTTTTCTACGGCTTATGATCAATATGCATTAAAGGCTTTTGAAGTGCATGCAGTAGATTATTTGTTAAAGCCATATACACAAGAACGTTTTAAAGTTGCTGTAGAAAAAGTAACTTCTAATATTGCAGATAATAAAGCTAAAGAATTAACCAATAGTTTGTTGATGGATGCAGAAAAATATCCTCAGAAAATATTGGTACAAGCTAAAAACAAATTGGTAACCATTTCTGTAAAAGATATTATAAGAATTGAAGCTTATGGAGATTATTCTAAAATTATTACTGAAGAAAAAACATTTATTAGTAATTATGGAATTTCTCAATTAGAACAAAAGTTAGATGAAGCTATATTTTTAAGAGTGCATAGATCATCAATTATTAATATTGATAAGATAGAGGAACTTAATAAATATGGCAAAAGTTACGATGTTACTATGCAGAATAAAGATATTGTAAGAGTAAGCAGAGGTTATATGGAAACTATTAAGAAATTAATGTATTAATCTAATTTAAAAATTTTCATAGGGTCAAAATTTCTTCTTCTAAGATTCTCACAAAGAATTAGAGCTTTATCTATCTTTAGCTGACTTGTTTTGAATCTTTTTACTCCATAAATAATGCTTCTTTGTTTACCTTTTGTTAGTGTTTCAAATATCTGATAAGCTTCAAAATCCGTTAAAAAAACTTCTTCTAACTCTTCAGGAACATCTACACCATATTTAGAAGTGTCTTCAAATAATTGAATGGTAAAAGAATCACCCAAGGTTAAATTTAGTTCTTTTTGTTTCTGTTTACTGAACATCATTTTAAAATCGCCAGAATTTTTATCTCTTTTTACAGCAGCATAAAAGTTTATTTTGGTTTCATTATTATTAATCTCTACTTGAACTCTACTCATTTTCTGATTGGCAAAAGGCTCATAAATATCATAAGGAATATAGATGTTGTAGGTGTCTACTAGATTTAAAGTAAAAGGTGCTGTTTGTAATTCTTTCATACTGCAAAATAAAAAAGACATTTTATAATTAGCAAGCTAAAAATAAAATGTCTGAGTTAGTGAACTATCTATCAATTAGAAGTTAACCACAAATAAGTTTAAACTATTTCTTAAAGTCTTATCTATTTCTGTTTTTAAAATTTTATTCAAATAAGGATAAACGCTTTTACCAATTTGAAACTCAACAGAATCATTAATTTCATAAGATTTGATTAATTTGTTTCTCATTTCTTCATATTCCACATACAAATCAATATTCTTATCTCCATAAGTTAATGCTTCATTTGCGTTTAAACTTTTTAATAATTCTTCTTTAAGTTTATCTTCGATAATGGTTTTTACAAATGTACTTTTAGTATCAGTAATTAAACTGTTGGTATCATCAATGCTCCTTTTGTTTTTTGTAACTATAATACTTTTGTTCTTTAAATTACTAGACAAGATGTTTTCTTTTTCTAATGATTTCATTAAAAATTTTCTTTCTGTGTTCATTTTTGAGTTCGACTCCAAAAAGTTTACATCATTAAATAAGTTTAAGAACTTATCACTATCATTTAGATAATAATTTTCTTTAATATCAGTCTCAAAATTAACCTGATTTATAGTCGTTGAAAATTCATTATTGTTTTGTGAAAACAAAGTATTTGTTAGTAAAATTGCTGCTAGTATAAATATATTCTTCATGTTGTTTATTTTTATCTCTAATATAATAGTAATACTTTTATAATGGAAATAAAAACTTTTATTTAACACTTCAGTTAACAAAGTTTTAACAATTTTCACTGTTATTTATGCAAAACCTCTCAATTGAAGAGAAAATATTATTTTTAGATCAAAATCAGTGTGTAAATGATTGTAGAAAATATAAATGATGCAATATTTAATATTATAAGTTTAATGTCTAAAATTGTTTGTTTTGGTGATGTTTTTAAAATGGGGCTTTCTTTTAGTAGAAAAATAAAATTACCTTTAAAAATGGTTCTATTAAAAAGAATTAATTTTTATTTCTAGCATATCTTCCTTTTCTATATTTGGAAGAAGGATAAGTATTTAAGATAAAAGGTATAGATACAAAGCCGTTAGTTGTAGGTTTATATACAGCAAAATGCAAATGGGGCTCTGTGCTCATTCCTGTATTTCCAGAATAACCAATAGGTTCGCCCTTTTTAACTGTATCTCCTATTTCTACAATTGCTCCATTTTTTTTAAGGTGAACATATTGTGAAAATGTTCCATCATTATGAGCTAAAACAACATAATTGGCATCTTTTAGGTATCTTCTATTTCTACCACCTTTGTTAGAATTCTCTTTTACATTAACAACCAAACCATCTCTAATTGCACAAACTGTTTGACCAATATTCATCTTAAAATCTATGGCATATCTAGAGAAACTTCCTTTATGTGTAAAATTTGTATTCTGTCCTTGTAAGATTTTATAACGTTTTCCTTTTAAAAAGGGTAGCCCATAGTTAAATAGAGTATCATATCTTTTTAAATTAGAAGTTCCATAATATAAACTGAACTCATATTTTTTTAAAATGGATACTGTATCTACTTTAGCCTTTTCAAAACTTAATAACTTTATAGAATCTGGTTTGGTAAAATCGAGATAACGTTCTGTTTTTTCTTCTAAATTTTTAATTTTTAGAAAAGAAAACCCAAGTACTGGATTTTTAACGAGTACTAATATAGAATCATTTTTTTCTACAAACTTGATGTACTTTGGTTTTGACTTTTGCTGACTTTGAGTACAAGAGGCGAATAGAATTATTAAAATAAAACAACTAAATCGCACTTTTATCTCATTATTTTATTTGGGAAAACTACCATGCTTTCATGCCCATTTTCGCCAACTGCAGCTACTCCAAAGAAGAAATTATCAATAACAATACCTTCTAAAGTAAATTCTGTTGTTTCTACATATCTAGAATTATCCCAAGTAGGAGAAGTAGTGTCTCTCCAGTAAATTTTATATCCTTTAGCACCTTCTACAGCAGACCATTTTAGTTTGGCTGAAGCTTCTACAATTCCTCCAATTCCAACAACTTCAGGAGCTGCAGGCGCCCAAGCTAAACTTGCTAAATTAATAGCATTTACAGCTGTTAGTTTTTTAGCATAAGGAAAATTTACATGTTCAAAAGTATCTCCATACTTAATACCATTTTCGGTTCTAATATCTTGATGTTGTTGTGTGTAATTTTCATGAGCTTCCATAATTCGAATTCCTGCAAAACCTAAATCATTAAAAGGTCTGTGATGTCCACCTCTACCAAATCTATCTAATCTATAAATCATCATTGGATTCATTTCTGGCATATACGTTTTGGTGGTTTTATGTACATATCTTGCTAACTGTCTAGAAATCCCATCTACTTCACCACCATAAAAACGTCTCATTCTTCTTTGTCTGTCAGTTTCGTTTGCAGGTACTGGTTCAGAGAAAATTCTAAAGGCTCTATTATCTACAACACCATCAACACCTGTAATATTACCAATCATGTCATTATTTAAAATTCCAATAATGTCCCAACCTTTATCTTTGGCATATTTTGCTAAACCAGCACCACCAAAAAGACCTTGTTCTTCTCCAGATAAACCTACATATATTATACTACTTTCAAATTGATATTTACTTAAAACTCTTGCAGCTTCTATAGTACCTGCCATTCCTGAAGCATTGTCATTTGCACCTGGAGCATCTTTGGTAAAATTAGATCCATCACTATTTCTAGAATCGATATCACCACTCATAATTATATATCTGTTAGGGTATTTTGTTCCTTTTTGTACAGCAACTACATTTACAACATAAGCATCATGAGGTACCCTATTACTCATTTCTGTAGTAACTAAATCTTTTTGATAAAAAACGTTTAAACAATTGTTGCAATTTTCTGATATTTTATTAAACTCAGCTTTTATCCACCTTCTTGCAGCACCAATTCCACGTGTATCAGAAATGGTGTCAGAAAATGTATTTCTTGTACCAAATTCTGTTAAAGTCTTTACATCTGCCTTAATTCTATCTGCAGATACTTCATCAATAATATCATAAATTTTTAAATCGGTTTGTGCTGTTATTACTGCAGTAAAAAGTAATAATAAGTAAGTAACTTTTTTCATTTTATGGAATAATTTTTGAATCGTTGTATTTAAAGATACAATATACATCATCTTTTTTTTCTTCTTCTTTTAAGATTATATTTTTAACATTTTAAAAGCGATATACTTAATACTCTAAATTATGTTTTTTATGGAATTTCTTAGAGTGAATGTAGCTTAATGGTCCTAGAAGCATGTAAATAAAACCAGGGATACCATATTTTAAGCCCAATTGAAATTTAGCTAATATGAATGATAGAATACCAACAATAATAAATATAAAGAAATGTCTTGCATAAAAAAGAAGTTTTAGGTTTTTACCATGAGCTCTATCTTTTTTAAATGCTCTTAAATACAGTAAATGAAAACTAACAAATATTAAGGTAAAACCAATGCTATACATTTGAAAAATGTTAGATAACAAATCTAAACTTATAAGTTTTCTACCCATTCCTGTATTTAGTAAAGATCGAATTGGAAAAATATAAAACAAAACTGTAAACAACAGAATCATGTTTAAGGCTATAATCCAATTATCTATATAATCTGTTCTTCTAAAAAAGTTGTAATGTACTTTCCAAATGGCCATCATTACAAAAAAACTAACAGCAAAACTTATAAAGTTTGGCAGTTCGTCTGTAAATGAAGTTAGATTAGAATTGGCGCTAATATTAACAACCATTAAAGTTGCAGCAAAAGCAAATACAGCATCACTTACACTTTCTAGTCTATTTTTAGAATGACTGAAAATCATAGGTATTATTTATTTAAACTAAGGTTAAAATTGTACTTTCTAAAGATAATAAAAATGAAAAACCTTTTTACTTTCGTAAAAAGGTTCTTTTTATAACTTTTATTGAATGCTAACTATTTTGGTTCTTGCATTTTTCTTATTTGTTTTAAGAGTAGGCTTTTTGGGGTTATAGGAATAGCTTTCATCATTACTTTTTGAGGAAAACTTACGCCAGATATAATATCTAAAGCACCTTCTAACATTGCATCATAACCTTCTTGCGCAACAACTTTAGGATCTGCAGCATTTTCGAAAAGAGCTGTTTTGTCCATTCCTGAAGTTTCACCAAAATCTGTTTTTGTGGCTCCAGGCATTAAAGTGGTTACTGAAATTTTGGTGTCATGCAATTCTTCTGATATTGCATTGCTAAAAGAGGTTACAAAAGCTTTGGTTGCAAAATATACTGCTTGCATTGGGCCAGCCATTAAACTTGCTGTAGAAGAAACATTTAAAATTTTACCATTATTTCGTTTTACAAAATCTGGTAAGAATTTTCGAGTTAAATCTGTAAGTGCAATAATATTAAGCTGAATCATGGCTAAATCTTGTGCCCAAGCACGTTCATGAAATTTACCTACGCCTCCAAAACCAGCATTATTTATCAGATAATCAATTTCAATTTTACTGAATTTTACAAAATTATATACTTCTTGGGCTGCATTAGGTTCTGTTAAATCTTTTTCAATAATACTCACATGAACTCCATGTTTCTTTTCTAATTGCTCTTTTAATTTTAAAAGTTTGTTTTTGCTTCTAGCAACAATTACTAAATCTCCTCCATTTTTTGCATGAATTTTTGCAAACTCTTTTCCTAAACCTCCACTTGCTCCTGTAATTAATGCTGTCTTTTTCATTATGCTTTTATTTGATAACGAAAATAGTTTCAAAAGAAGTATAAGATTAACTGAATTACAAAAAGGATTAACGTAATAGGAATTAAAAGAATAATTTTAGATTAGCTTAAATCTAGAAATAATACATCATTTGGTCTTGTTTCTGTGGCTGAGATTGGAAAGTCATACAGCGCAATTTTTTTAAAACCTACTTTTTCGTAAAACTTTAAAGCTCTATAGTTTTTAATCCAAACATATAACCATATTCCTTTTTGATTATTATTTTTGATAAGGTCTAAATTATAATCAAATAATTTTTTACCTAAACCTAAACCATAAAATTCTTCAACCAAATACAAACGTTCCATTTTTGTTACGTTTTGAATTTTAAGATGTTCATTTGGAGTATTTAAAATAACCTTTGAAAAACCAGCCAATTCATCTTTATAAAAGATTAAATGATACTCATAATTCTCTTGAGTAACTTCTTTTGTTAGATTTTCTTCACTAAAGCTTTCCTTAAGATAATTGTCCATTATTTCTTTAGGAATTGCATGCTGATGAGGTGTAAAAAAAGCTTTTTTAGAGACTATTGCTAATTGTTTAACATCATTTACAGTAGCTTTTCTAATTGTAATCATTGTTTTATAAAGTAGTTGCGTTAAACGTGTCACCTTGTTTGATATCTCCAGTTTCAAATCCTTTTCTGAACCAACGCATTCTTTGTGCAGAGGTTCCATGAGTAAAAGAATCTGGTACAACTCTTCCTGAAGATTGTTTTTGTAATCTATCATCACCAATTGCAAAAGCTGCATTTAGAGCTTCCTGTAAATCACCTTGATCCAAAACTAAATCCATATTTTTTGCATGATGAGCCCAAACACCAGCCAAGAAATCTGCCTGTAATTCTAGCTTTACAGAAAATTGGTTGTATTCTTTTTGACTTACTCTGCCTCTTAATTGCTGCATTTTCTCTGTAGTACCCATTAAATTTTGAATATGATGCCCAACCTCATGAGCAATTACATAAGCTTGTGCAAAATCTCCTGGTGCATTTAAACGTGTTTCCATCTCTTGAAAGAAACTTAAATCTATATATAATTGATTATCTCCTGGACAATAAAAAGGGCCTGTTGCACTAGATGCAGATCCACATGCAGAAGATACAGAGTTTGTGAATAAAACCAAGGTTGGCTCTTGGTAGTTGCTTAAAATTGAATTCCAAACGTCTTCTGTGCTTCTTAAAACCCTATTGCTAAATTCGGCTAATTCATTCTCTTCTGCAGTACCTTTATATGTGGTGTTTGTAACTTGATTTGTTGTAGATCCACCAGATAAAAATTGTAGTGGATTTATACCTGTGAAATACATTAGTAAACCTACAACAGCAACTATAATTAATCCTTTTTTTGTGCTAACTAACTTTAAAATTAAAGGAATAAGCATTCCACCTAAACCACCTCCACTAAAACCTCTGCCAGAACTTGCACTTCTTCTGTCATTAACATTAGAACTTCTTTTATTACTTCTCCATTTCATGAATTTTGGTTTTTAGTTGAGGTATAAAAATACAAATTATATGAAAGAACGGATTAAAAAATGGAAGCTAACATTAGCTCATTAAAACTGAATTTTAACTCAATTAATCAATCTTTGTAAAGATTTCTATATTTTTAAATACAGTATCATTTCTATAATATGTATTTACTTGTTTGTAAGAATTTACTTTAAAGTCAATAGGAATAACATAAGTATTTACATCACTTTTCATAGATTTAGATGTCGAAGTCAATGTTTCTGTTATGGTGTCATTTTTAAAGCTATAAGTTCCATAACCACTCCAATCTACTCCATTTTCGTCAGTATCTGCATTCCAAAGTACATGACCATTTAAGTACATTTTGTGTTGTACCTTATTGTAGTTTTTAACAATGGTATCTGAATTTGCTAAAGTATAAAAGGCATCTAATTTCCAAACACCTTGTAAAGGATCTTGATTCTTATTTTTACTATTAACTTGTGTATTGCATGAAGCTAAAAGCACAATAGCTAAAGAGAAAAAAAGTAATTTATTAATTTTAAAATGAGTAGACATTGGTAATTGTTTTATGGTTGATATATTACTAACCTTTTAAATTAGAATTAATTGTTTGAACCCATTTTTATTAATACCATCTTTTCTTCTTCTTTTTAGAAGCCGCAGATTTTCTGCTTTTTTTGTGTTTACTAACTGTATTAGGTTGTTTTTTGGTATGCTTTGGTTTGTTTATTGGGTAAGGATGATCGTCTATAACCTTTATCGATTTTTCGATTAAATTTTCGATAGAAGCTATATAGCTATTTTCATCTGGTGAACAAAAAGAAAATGCAATACCAGATTTACCAGCTCTACCTGTTCTACCAATTCTATGTACATAGGTTTCTGGTACATTTGGAATATTAAAATTTATAATTGCATCTACATTTGTAATGTCTATACCTCTTGCAGCAACATCTGTAGCTATTAAAATTGATGCTTTTTTGGTTTTAAAATCTTCTATGGCTTTGTTTCGAACACCTTGAGTTTTATCACCATGAATACTTGCAACATTATAACCATTTTTAATAAGCGTTTGTTCTAATTTATCTACACCAAACTTGGTACGTCTAAAAATGATAATCTTACCATTAATGGTGTTTCGTAATAAGTGCAAACACAAATCTGTTTTGTTCTTTTTTGGCAGATAGTATAATAACTGTCCAATATTTTTAGCTGTAGTTTCTTCAGGGTTAATTTCAACCTTGGTTGCATTTTTTACAATGCTTTTAGACAATTCATCAATTTTTTCTGGTATGGTTGCAGAAAATAAAAGTGTTTGTTTTTTTCTAGGACAAAGTTTTTCAATCTTTTTTACATCATTAATAAAACCCATATCTAGCATTAAATCAGCTTCGTCTAAAACTAAAATTTCTAGCTCACTTAAATCGATGTTTCCTTGTATTTGCAAATCGATTAACCTTCCAGGAGTTGCTACTAAAATATCTACACCTTTGGCTAAAACTTCTTTTTGAGGCTCTAAAGAAACACCCCCAAAGACGGCTGTAGTTCTCAAATTGGTGTATTTACTATAAGATTTAAAGTTCTCTAAAATTTGAATTGCTAATTCACGAGTTGGAGTTACAATTAAAGCTTTTATTTTTTTTGCTCTTTTATCTGCATCTTGTTTGTCAAACAAAATTTCAATAATAGGTAATGCAAAAGCAGCAGTTTTTCCTGTGCCTGTTTGTGCAGAAACAATTACATTTTTCTGATCTAAAACTAAGGGTATTGCTTTTTCTTGAACTAATGTAGGTCTATGAAAACGTTGCTCTGCAACTGCTTTTAAGATGGATTTATTTAATGGTAAATCAGAAAACTGCATGTATTATTTTTGGGCAAAGTTAGTTTAATTAGATTGGTTAATCTGTGGCAATTCCAAAATAAACCCATGTTACCTCTTTTTTAAACGGATTATTCATAGAATGGTATTCTCCTTGTTCAATAGTGATACAATCACCTTTATTAGCTATAAATTTTTCATTGTTTATAATAAACTCTGCTTTACCATTTTGAATATAGAAAACTTCATACATAGTATCATGTTTATGAGTTTCTACTGTTTGTCCAGGCTTAAAAGTGGCAGAGCCAAACATCATTAATTGTGGTATTTCATCTTTGTTGATAAAGACCTTTTTCTTGATGTCTTTGTTATGACTTGTGCCAACTTCAGGGAGCTGATTTGTATGGACTAGTTTCATAAGGTTATATTAATCTTTGTATAAATTAATTTTAGAGAATATATACATATACTAAATTAATTTATAATTCTAAAAGTTCATCTTTAAATATCCTATACATAAATATACGATCAAATTTAGTTAAATAAGGTTTAAGATCTATCTTAGAAAAAGATGCAGCAATCATATCACCTTCTCTTATAACTAACCAATATTCGTCACAAGAAGCATATTTTATTAATTTACTTTCTTTTTTATTTAATATGTAATTTAAATTCATGTTTGTAAAAACTGATAATTTACCATAGTCAGTTTCTCCATAACTATTTGTTTTAAGATCATTAGTGAAAAATAAATCAATACTTTTTACTCCATTTGCATAGATAATGTCTTCATCTATTGTGATTAAAGTATTATTATGAATAATATCTATTTTGTTTTCTATTGTTTTTTTCAAATCATTTATAAATGATTCTAGTTGATTGTTTTTAAGATTTATTTTTTTATCTATATCAATCGTAAGATGAAATGGAATATCAAGTTTAATAATTTCTATTAATTTTTTTCCAATTTTATTTTTAAAACTTCGAGATTCTTTTAGCTTTGAACCTTTAATTGTATCGTCTTGGAAACATTCTGTAATCTCTATTCCAATAATATTATTATTTAAATTACAAATTAAATCAGGTTGTTCTGTATAAGTAATATTTTTCAACCTTGAAAATGGTGCTTTAAATTTAATTTTATTAATTAAGTGCTTTTCTTCTTCTTTATTCATAAAACTAAGAAACGAAAAAAAACCTCTCTGTTTTCACAGAGAGGTTTATAATTTATACTAAGTTATTAACTACTTAATTAACTCATAATAGCGTTTGATAAATTTCATTAATTCATGAGCTTCTAATAGATTTCGAGATTAAAATATTTTAAAAAAAAATAGTTGTTTCAACTCAGTATTTTGTGTGGTAAAGTTTTCTTAATTCGGATTATATTGAATATTAAAATTCTTTAAATAATCCTCTATTGTTCCCATTCCCATTTTCTTTCTTCTTTCGTTTACAGTTTCAGGATTTTCTAGTTTATATAATTTGCCATTTTTTATCTGTGAACCAAATATTTGTGGTTTTCCATTACCCATTAAAATTCTATCTTTCATTAGTGCATATTGCTGTTTAGATAAATCTCCATTTTTTACTGCTTTCTCTATTTGTGGAAAGTACTTTTCTCTATGCTTTTTAGTAGTGTGTTGTAGTCCCAACCATATTGCATCCATATGTTTTTGAGATACTTCATTTAATGTTGGCATGCCACACTTTTCTATAATGCTAATTACTAATTCTTGATTTCTGTGATCTTCTTTAGCATATTTTATAAGTTGATTAGACCTTCTAATCCTCTGATCACTTTCATAAACTTCACTCAAAATTTGATGTTTTTTACCACAATCAACTTCAATAATATCTACTGAGCCTACATAGGCAAATTTGTCTCTTTTTACATAAAGAAATAGTGTAATTGTTAATATTAAAATAGTTATTATGCTTAGGAATATTTTTTTTTTAGTCATTTTTTTGGATTTTATTTTTTGATTTATCTTTCACAAATACGTATTATTGAATATGTGTCGTTTTAATAACTTCTATTAAAATTTAGTTGATTTCTTTAGAAAGTTATTTTTTAGTTTTTCTAAACTATTATTATTCTTTTTTATCTTGTTGTTCAGTTTTATATTGGCAATAAAAAATAGAATTATCTTCATCTTTTAAAGAGTTAGACATACCTAACATTAAAGCAGAAATAATTACTATTAATTTTGTTTTTAACCAATTTAAAAACCATTTAGGCTTTACTAATTGTTTTTTATTTTTATACATGTTATTAATGATAAATGATGAGAAATTTGTTTTATCATTTTATGCTTTTCAGCATTTGCTTAAATAGTTTTAAGCAATGTATAAAGAAGAAACTGAATTACTAGATGTAATTCTTGTAGTTAAAAAAGTGTGTTTGATATTTTGTAAAGCAATTTTTTGATACAACTGCTTTTGTAATTTAAGAATAAGGAATATTTGTTCTTGAAATCCTTTTTTTAAATTATTTTTTTGAAATAAATAAGCTAGAAAATAATTGAAATAAAGTATGCTATTAAAAACAATATATTTTGTTCTTTTATTGCTTACATTCTTAATCTTAATTACTCTTGAAGATTGATAATATTCTGAAGTATTTCTTTGAGAATAAACAGTAGCATCAGCAATAGAAACTAGGAAAACTAGTAAAAAAACAAAAAGATGTTTTAGTTGCATTGTTATACTGTTTGTTATGTGTTTTTATTTAAAATAAAACCTCTTTGTGAAGACAAAGAGGTTTATGGAATATTTGTGACAATGCCACTATTTAATTAATTCGTAAGAACGTTTGATAAAGTTGGTTAACTCTTCACCATGTAAAAGGTTTTGAGATAATTTGGCTAAATCAAAAGCTTGCGAGATTAAGTTTTGTTGCTTGTCTTCATCAGCAGCTAAAATTTCTGAAACTAATGGATTGTTTGTATTTACAACTAAGTTATACATGTCTGGGAAATTACCCATTCCCATCATTCCTCCACCTCCAGAAGCTTGCATTTCTTTCATTCTGCGCATAAATTCTGGTACTGTAATTATAAATGGAGAAGAACTAGAATCCATTGCTTCCATTTGAACTGTGTACGTTTCTTTAGGTACAGCAGCTTCAATAATTGGCTTTAATTTATCTTTTTCTTCATCTGATAATTTAGAAATAACATTTTCATCTTTCTTAATTAAATTATCTATGAAATCTGAATCTACTCTTGTAAACTTCACTTTAGCATCTCCACCTTCTAATTTTTGCATTAAATGCGAAATAATTGGTGAATCTAAAAGTAAAACTTCATAACCTTTAGCAGTAGCTTCTTGAATGTAACTGTGTTGTGCATCTTTATTAGAAGCATATAAAATTACATGGTTACCATCTTTATCAGTCTGTGAATCTTTTGTTTTTTCAATTAACTCATCGAACGTAAAGTAAGAATCTTCAACTGTTGGATATAAAGCAAATTTCTTAGCTTTATCGAAGAATTTATCTTCAGACAACATTCCATACTCGATAATTACCTTAATGTCATTCCATTTTTGCTCAAAATCTGCTCTGTCTTTTTTGAATAGAGAAGCTAATTTATCTGCAACTTTCTTAGTAATGTAACCAGAAATCTTTTTTACAGCACCATCTGCTTGTAAATAAGAACGAGATACGTTTAAAGGAATGTCTGGAGAATCAATAACACCTTTTAACATCTGTAAAAAGTCTGGTACAATACCTTCTACATTATCAGTTACAAATACTTGGTTTTGATATAACTGAATTTTATCCTTCTGCATATCTAAGTTCTGAGACAATTTAGGGAAGAATAAAATACCTGTTAAATTAAAAGGATAATCTACATTTAAATGAATATGAAATAATGACTCTTCAAATTGCATTGGATACAATTCTCTGTAGAAATTATCATAATCTTCTTTTTCTAAATCAGCAGGTGCTTTAGTCCATGCAGGATTTGTATTATTAATAATATCATCTACTTCAATCTGTCTGTGAGGCTCAGTCGTTTCTTTACCTTCAGCATCTTTTGTGGTTTGTGGTTCGTGAGTTGGATCGTTTACTTTTTTAGTTCCAAATTTAATTGGCACTTGGTTAAAACGATTGTACTTTGTTAATAAACCTCTAATTTTACCTTCTTCTAAAAATTCTGTAGAATCTTCTGCAATGTGTAAAACAATCTCTGTTCCTCTGTCAGACTTGTCATGCTCAACTAAGGTATATTCAGGAGAACCATCACATGTCCAATGTGCAGCTGGCTCATCTTTAAAAGATTTTGTAAAGATTTCAACCTTATCTGCTACCATAAATGCAGAGTAAAAACCTAAACCAAAGTGTCCAATTACACCAGTTTCGTTTTTATCATCTTTATATTTATCTAAAAATTCTTCAGCTCCAGAAAATGCAATTTGATTAATGTATTTTTCAACCTCATCTGCAGTCATTCCTAAACCTTGATCTTTTATAGTTATGGTTTTGGCATCTTTATCAATGCTGATTTCAATTTTAGCATCACCCAATTCAGTTTGTGCTTCACCTATAGAAATAAGATGTTTTAATTTTGTGGTAGCATCAGTTCCGTTAGAAATCAATTCTCTTAAAAAGATTTCATGATCAGAATACAAGAACTTCTTAATCAGTGGAAAAATATTTTCTACTGATACATTAATGTTTCCTTTACTCATAATTTTATAGTTATTTAATATTATTTTCTGATGTACTATTAGTCAAAAAAAATACCAAAATTGTTATTGTGACAAGATGACAGAGTAATCTAAATTTTAAGAAATAGTTTGTAAATTGAAAATTCACTATTTTTGTTTACTAATACTAATAAAAAATTAAAATTAGCGCTTTAAAATATGTATAATTCAAAAATTACTGGTTTAGGATATTACGTTCCTGAAAATGTTGTTACAAATAATGACCTTAAGGAATTTATGGAGACTTCAGATGAATGGATTCAAGAAAGAACAGGTATCAAAGAACGTAGATGGATTGATCCAAAAACTGATGATAATACTTCATCTATGGGTGTTAAAGCTGCTAAAATTGCAATTGAAAGAGCAGGCTTAACTAAAGATGATATAGATTTTATTGTTTTTGCTACATTAAGTCCAGATATGTATTTTCCTGGTGGTGGAGTTCGAGTTCAAGATATGTTAGATATGCCAACAATTGGTGCATTAGATGTTAGAAATCAATGTTCTGGTTTTATTTATTCTATGTCTGTTGCAGATCAGTTTATAAAAACTGGAATGTATAAAAATATTTTAGTAATTGGTTCAGAAAATCATTCAGGTGGTTTAGAGCGTTCTACAAGAGGTAGAGGTGTTACTGTAATTTTTGGAGATGGTGCAGGAGCTGCAGTTTTATCTAGATGTGAAGAAGAAGGAAAAGGAATTTTATCTTCTCACTTACATTCTGAGGGTAAATATGCTAGAGAATTAATGTTAGATGGGCCAGCAACTGGTAGATGGGTTCCAGAAATCATTGCAGAGAACGATCCTGAAGATCAATCTTACTTTCCTTATATGAATGGTCAGTTTGTCTTTAAGCATGCTGTAGTTCGTTTTTCTGAAGCAATTGTAGAAGGTTTACAAGCTAATAATTTGCAGAAAGAAGATATTGATATGTTAATTCCTCATCAAGCAAATTTAAGAATAGCTCAATTTATTCAGAAGAAATTTCAATTAGCAGATGATAAAGTACACAACAATATTCAGAAGTATGGTAATACAACTGCTGCTTCTGTAATTATTGCGTTAACTGAAGCATGGGAACAAGGTAAAATTAAAGACAATGATTTAGTTGTTTTAGCTGCTTTTGGTAGTGGTTTTACTTGGGGTTCTGTTGTAATTCGTTGGTAATATTTACAACATATAAATTTGAAAGACTTGCTTTTAGTAAGTCTTTTTTTTGATTTATATATTTCAAAACAGTTTTTGGAGTCAGAGAAATAACCTTAAAGTATTGTTAATTAAATGTCTAAAATTATTAATTGTTTAATAAATTGCTAAATTTGTTAAACAATATTTAAATTTGTCAACTATGAAAGTCTTTAAATCAATTTCTATTACTTTATTTTTTCTATGCTTTTTAATTACTAATACTACTGCTCAAAAGTTAAGTGGTAAAGCCACTTATATTTCTAAATCTAAAATGGAGTTAGGAAATTGGGGAGCTAGAATGAGTGAAGCACAAAAGAAACAAGTAGCTAACAGATTAAAGAATAGATTAGAAAAAACATACGAATTAACTTTTAATAATACTGAATCTTCGTTTAAAGAAGAAGAGAAGATAGATGCAATTTCTGGAGCAACAGATTCTTGGGGAGCTTACTTTACAAGAGGAGATCATTATAAAAATATTTTAAGTAATGAATTGATTCAAAGCCAAGAATTTTATGGAAAACGATTCTTAATAAAAGATGATTTATATAAAATTAATTGGACTATTGGTACCGAGTCTAAAAAGATTGGAGATTATTTATGTTATAAAGCGAAGGCATTTGTGCCTTATTCTGAATTAAATTGGTATAATTTTTCTTGGGGAGATTTAAGAAATAACGATAAGAAAGAGGAAGAAGTAGAAGAAAATTTAGTTGTAGTAGAGGCTTGGTATACTCCACAAATACCTATGGCTCAAGGGCCTGCAGAATTTTGGGGGCTTCCAGGGTTAATTTTAGAAGTAAGTGCTCAAAACACTACATTATTATGCACAGAAATAGTGTTAAATAAAGAAGAAAAATTAGAGATTGATTCACCTGATAATGGTAAAGAAATTACTAAAGTTGATTATACAAAAACCATTAGAGAAAAAATGGTAGAAATGAGAAATAATAGAATGGGTAGAAGAAGAGGATAATATTTTGATATTCTGCAGAATTGTTGTTTCTTATAGAAAAAGAAGATTATGAAAGGAAAGAAAACATTAGTTGTAGGTGCATCATTAAATCCTAATAGATATTCTAATATTGCCATAAAAAGGCTTACAGATAAAGGTGTAGAAACTGCTGCTATTGGTTTGCGAGAAGGAAAAGTGTTTAATGTAGTTATAGATACAGAAAGAAAGGATTTTGAAGATATCAATACTGTTACACTTTATCTAAACCCTAAAAGACAAGAAGAGTATTACAATTATATTATTGGTTTAAAACCAGAAAGAGTCATTTTTAATCCTGGTACAGAAAATATGGAGTTTGTTAAATTATTGAAAGATAATAATATAGACTCAGAAATAGCTTGCACTCTAGTAATGCTTTCTACAAATCAATATTAAAAGGCAAAATAAACAGGATTTTATTGAGGGAATGTATTCTGTTATAGAAAAACTTAATTTATACTGTGACCATTTTATTTTGCCTATTACACAAATATAAAAGGACTGATAAGATACTACAATACTCATAATGAGTATTTAAACAAGTTTTGGGTTGTTTTTAAAGTAATTTACCAACTCAAAGGTAGAATCAATATTTAATTTCTTTAAAATATTTCTTCTGTGTGTATTAACAGTATGAACACTAATGTTCAATTTATTCGCAATTTCCTCACTGGTATTTTTGGTAATAATTAACCTAATAATATCTCTTTCTCTATTGGAAATAACATCTAATAAATTAGCACTAGACATGTTTTCATAATAAAGAGTTTCATACTCATTATTGTCATTTAAGATTTTTGCAGTAGCACAAATATCCATAAAAGTTTCACTGTTTAATACAGTGTAATGAGCCATACCAATAATGGGTTTATTGTTTTCATCAAATTGCAAAGGAGTAGTGTTTTGGATAATATTTACATAGTTTCCCTTTTCATTTTTAATTCGATAATTCCAAGTATAGTTCATTCTTTTACGTTGATCATCATTAAGTTCTTTCATTGTAAAAGCCATTAAGTTTTGTAAGCTTTTTAACCAAAGTTCAATGTCATCTGGATGAATTAAAGACCAATAATAATCCATACCATTTGCAATCATTTTATCTCTTGATAAACCTGTACACGCATTAAAGTTTTTACTTACAAATTCAAAATTTTTATTTACTGTGTTTGTAAGACAGAAAAATGTAGAATTATAAGGTAGAAAATAATCTAGTTCAATTAATTTTTTAATATGATCTTCTATTATAACTTCTGGAAAAGTTTTAAAAATCTCATTATAAATTGAATTGATTTCGTTATTCTGCATCTATCTTGAAATTTTTACCAGGAACTGCCAATTCTGTATTATTAAATATTTCTTGAGCCTCTTTCTGAAACAAAGAAATATCCTTATATCTGCCTGAATAATGGCCAACTACTAATTGTTTTGCATTTGCATCTTTTGCAATTTGTGCAGCTTGTTTAGAGGTTGCATGCTTGGTTTTTTTAGCTAAGTCTTCTCTATCTGCTAAAAATGTAGCCTCATGATACAATAGATCAACATCTTTTATGATAGGAACTATATCTGGTTTGTACATTGTATCGCTGCAAAAAGCAAAACTTAATGCCTTTTTTGGAGGGAGAGTTAATTCATCATTTGGTATAATTTCTCCTGTGGATAAAGTAATGTCTTTACCTGCTTTTATATTTAGATAATCTGCTCTTCCAATTTCTTCATAATTACTAATATTGCCCATATGAAGCTTTTTGGGTTTCTCTTTTTCCTTAAATAAGTAGCCATTCGTGTAAACCCTATGATTTAAAGGAATTGTACTTACAGAAACCTTGTCATCTTCAAAAATAAGTTCACTTTTATTAGAAGATAGTTCATGAAATACAGTTTTGTATTTGGCATGAGATTGAGAAATATTTAGTTGTAATAAAGTAACTTCTTTAATTCCTTTTGGCCCATAGATATGTAGTTCTTTCTCTCTACTTAAAATTCCATAAGTAGATAATAAACCTACTAAGCCATAAAAATGATCACCATGTAAATGAGAAATAAATATATGATCAATTTTAGAAAAACCAACTTTATATTTTCTCATTTGACGCTGAGTACCCTCTCCACAATCTATTAAAAAGTGACGATTGTTAATTTCTAAATACTGAGATGTTGGGTATGCGTTTACACGTGGAGTTGCAGAATGACAACCTAATATAGTTAGGTTTAAACTCATTTAATCACAAAACGTTTAGATAAAATGTCTTTTTTGTCCCTAATGCTGTAGATATAAATACCTGTTGCTAAATCATCTTTATAAAAAGTAATATTGTTTTTACCTATTTTGGTAGTATATTCTTTTTTAAAAACAATTTTTCCTAAAACATTTCTTACGTTGAATGTAATTTTTGATGTACTTGTAGCGTTAAAAGTAATGTTAGTAGAAGTTGTAAACGGATTTGGAGCAGCAGATAATTTTTCAATCGTTTTTGATTGAGAAAAACCAATTGCTGAAACAGTTAAAAATAAAGTAAAAAGTAGTTTTTTTAGCATATCATTTGGGGGGATTAAAAACCTAATTCTCTTTCCATAGCTTCCATATCTAAGATATCTTCAGCTTCTGTTAACGTAGGCACAATGTTAAAATCTTCAGGATAATCATCTGCATCAATATCTTTATAAACTAGTACAAATGATGTGCCAAGTTCTTTTTTGTGCGCTGCTATATCCAAAAATAGTAAAAAATCTTCTTTTTTCCTCTTAAAATTGTCAGAAAAAGTTACAATAATGTTTTCTTTTTCTAAATTATCTAGTTCATTATTAAGCTTTTCTAAGAAAACCTTTATGTTTTCTTCATCAGCATAAAGCAAAGTATACTTAGAATTTTGATCTATCTTCATGATCTATCTCTTAATTTGTTGTGCTAATAAATAGATCACAGCCATTCTTACTGCAACTCCATTTTCTACTTGATTCAGAATTATGGATTGATCAGAATCTGCTACATCACTTGTAATTTCTACACCTCTATTTATAGGTCCTGGGTGCATGATTACTATTTTCTTGCCAAGGTTGTCTAAAATTTCTTTATTGATACCAAAAAGCTGAGTGTATTCTCTTGTTGATGGAAAATATTTAATATCCATTCTTTCATGTTGCACTCTTAAAACATTAGCAACATCACACCATTCTAAAGCTTTTTTGAGATTGGTTTCTACTTCTACCCCTAAACTTGCTATATGTTTTGGAATTAAAGTTGTTGGTCCACAAACTTTTACTTGAGCACCTTGTAATTGTAATGCGAATATGTTTGATAAAGCTACTCTAGAATGCAAAATATCGCCTACAATAACAATTTTTTTACCTTTTACAGATCCTAATTTTTCTCTAATTGAGTACGAATCTAATAAGGCTTGTGTTGGGTGTTCATGTGTACCATCACCTGCATTAATAATTTTTGCATTTACATGTTTTGATAAGAATACACCTGCACCTACATTTCCATGACGCATAACAACAATATCTACTTTCATAGATAATATGTTGTTTACAGTATCTATTAAAGTTTCACCTTTCTTTACAGATGATTGCCCAGCAGAAAAGTTAATTACATCTGCAGAAAGTCTTTTTTCTGCAAGTTCAAAAGATAATTTTGTTCTTGTACTATTTTCGAAAAATAAATTGGCAATAGTAATGTCTCTTAAAGAGGGTACTTTTTTAATTGGCCTATTAATTACCTCTTTAAAATGATCTGCAGTTTTAAAAATCAAATCAATATCATTGGCATTTAAATATTTGATTCCTAATAAATGTTCTACGCTTAATTGATCCATATTACCTTTGTTCTATATAAACTGCGTCTTTTTTGTGTGTTTCTTTCCAAGTAACTAAAACTTTTTCCTCATTAATAGCATCTACTTGTCTACCTCTATAATTTGGTTGTATAGGTAAGTGTCTGCTAAATCTTCTATCTATAAGTACTAAAAGTTCTATGTTTTTTGGCCTTCCATAAGATTGTAATGCTGTTAAGGCAGAACGTACACTTCTACCTGAATACAATACATCATCTATAATAACCACTTTTTTATCTTCAATTAAAAAGTTAATTTCTGTAGATGTTGCTGCTAAAGGTTCGTCTCTTCTTCTAAAATCATCTCTATAAAAAGTGATATCTAATAAACCAGATTCTAGATTTTTAATATTGTAATCAGTTTGCAACAAACTAGTTAATCTGTTTGCTAAATAAGAGCCTCTTGGTTGTAAACCAATTAAAACTGTATTAGAAAAATCGTTATGGTTTTCAATTAGCTGACAGGCCAATCTATGCAGAATAATTTCAATATCTTTTGAGTTAAGTAGCGTTTTTTTGCTCATAAGAAGGCTATCAAATTTTAGTTGATAGTTATTGAAAATCAAAATTAACGTAAATAAATGTATGTGCAAAATTTATAGTATGTAAATGCAATATTGAATTTGTTAATTAAATTGTTGAAAACAATACTTACATTTTTAATTGCAATGAAAGAGTTATAGTACATTTAAGTAATAATTCAAATCTCATAGCTATGTCTTTAGTAAAATTTGAATCGATGCTCAAAACCAACAATATTTATTTCTTTGATTTGGTTGAATTTGAGGAGATTATCATTCATTATTTAGATGCAGGTAAGCATTCTTTAGCCAAAAAAGCAGTTAAGTTAGGCCTAGAGCAGCACCCAGAATCTGTAGATTTAAAATTACTTCAAGTAGAATTATTCATTTTTGATAATGATTTAGAAAATGCTACCCTTCTTTTAAGAAAAATTGAGTTGCTAGAACCTAATAATGATGAGGTTTTTATTCAGAAAGCCACTATCAATTCAAAATCTGGTAAACATGCAGAGGCTATTATCAATTTAAATAAAGCACTTTTACATACAGAAGATAAAGTAGATGTTTGGTCTTTAATGGGTATGGAATATCTGTATTTAGACGATTTTGAGAATGCAAGATTAAATTTTGCAAAATGTATTGATGTAGATTTTGAAGATTATTCTGCTTTGTACAATATTGTGTATTGCTTTGATATGGAAAAAGAGCATGAGCAAGCCATAAAATATTTAAAAAGTTATATAGATGTAAATCCTTATTGTGAGGTTGCTTGGCATCAATTGGGTAGACAACATTTTGTTTTAGATCAATTTAAAGAAGCGTTAAGAGCATTTGACTATGCAGTTTTAATTGATGAATCATTTATTGGTGGCTACTTAGAAAAAGCAAAAACTTTAGAAGAATTAGGTGAGTATCAAGAAGCTATAGATAACTACTTAATTACGTTAGAATTAGATGATCCTACAGCATTTGCATATGTTAGAATAGGTGAGTGCTATGAAAGGTTAAATAAATATGAAGCTGCTATTTCTTATTATAAAAAAGCAGTTCACGAAGACCCTCTTTTAGATAGAGGTTGGATTTTATTAACCAATTTATATTTTAATGAGGGTAATTTTGAGAAAGCTTCTTATTATATAGCAAAAGCTTTAAAGATTGATGAGAATAATACCCTGTATTGGAGAAGGTATTCTGAGATAAAAATAAAAATGAACTTTTTTGAAGAAGCAGTTGTTGGTTTTCAAAAATGTTTAGAATTAAGAGATGATGCTATTGAAATTTATGTTTCTTTAGTAGATGTTCAGTCTTTTTTAGGAGACTTTAATGATGCTCTTGCTACTTTATTTAAAGCACAGAAAATCTATAAAAACTTTGCTGAAATTGAATACAGATTGGCTGGATTGTTTTTTATTTTGAATAAAAAAAATTATGGATTTAACCATTTAATTTTGGGTTTACAAATAGATTATGAGTATCATACCATTTTAAACGAACTGTATCCAACTGTTTTTGAAGATGATAAGATTAAAGCTCTGCTTACAAATTACAAGAAAGCATTTGAATAAAAGCAAAAAAAATCTCAAGTAAAACTTGAGATTTTTCTATTTTATAGGTGTTGTAAAATTACATTGCTCCCCATTCTTTTAAAGAAGCTTTATTCATTTTTACATAACCAGCATTCCCTGCTTCTTCAGCATACTTTAAAGACATTTTTGCAGCAGCAATTGCGCTTTTCGTTTTACCAGCTTTAGCATGAATTAATGATTGCTGACGTAAATACCAAAAACGAGGTTTTGCTGATGTCATTTCTACAGCTTTATCAATCCATTCTTGAGCTTGATTAATATCTTTATCTGATTGTAAATAATATACAGCAGCTGCGTACATATCGTTTGCAGAAGGCCCAGCCATTATTTTTGCAATGCTATTAGAAACCATCTTATCTGTAGGAACCTCAAACTTAAAAGGTACATAAACGTTTTCCCACATAATTCCTAAAACCGCAGAATTATTAGTTAAATCATCAAAAGTAATGGTGAATGTTTCTATATTCATAGGCATTTCAATAGGAGTAACTCTTACTTTAACAGCTACTTTGCTTTCATCCCATTTTGCAGGATTTCCCCAATTTGTAGCATCAGAATATAACATTACATCCCAAGAGTTTTCACCAGGAATTGTATATAAAGCATAAGTTCCTTTTTTAACCATATTTCCATCAACCATAAAGTCTGTAGAAAAAGTTAGTTTGGTATTAGCATTGGCACCAGTTCTCCAAACTTTTCCATAATCTTCTAAGCCTCCAAATATTTTTCTTCCTTTCATACTTGGTCTAGAATACTCAACAGTAACGTCTGTTAAGCCTACTTTTTGCTCAGTTTTCTGAAATGGACTTGGAGCAGGAGTTTCAATTTGCGCATTTATAGCCATTGTCATAGCAGCTACAAATAAAGTCAATATAATTTTTCTCATAATAAATTTGAATTGTTTTTATGCTTTCAAAATTACGATTTCAAAAAACGCTTAATGTTAACAAAACCTTAAAAGAGCATTGTATCTTTGCAGATAATAGATTTAATATCAATGAGAAATATAAGTATTTTAGGATGTGGCTGGTTGGGTAAACCTTTAGCTGTTTCTTTTTTAGAAGATGGTTTTTCTGTAAAAGGTTCTACAACTTCAGAAGATAAAATAGATGGTTTAGAGCAACTAAATATAGAGGCTCATTTGATGAATATATCAGAAAATGAAGAGTTCGATTTGTTTTTAGCATCAGATATTTTAATAGTAGCCATTACTTCTAAAGATATTGATGGTTTTGAAAATTTAATTTCTCAGATCAATAATTCATCAATTCAAAAAGTGATTTTTATCAGCTCAACTTCTGTTTATGGCAGACATAACAGAGTAATGACAGAAGAAGATGAAACTTTGGAAACACCATTAACAGAGATAGAGAGTTTGTTTTTGCAAAGTGATTTCTTTGAAACTACCATCATTCGTTTTGCAGGTTTATTTGGTGGTGATAGGCATCCATCAAACTGGTTTAAAGGAGGTAGAAAAATTCCTCAACCAAAAGGATTTGTAAACATGATTCACAGAGAAGATTGTATTGAAATTATTCACGAAATCATTCATCAAAATGTCTGGAATCAGATTTTTAATGCTTGTGCAGATCATCATCCAACAAGAAGAGAATTTTATACGTTGGCGAAATTGAGTAAAGGTTTTGAAGTGCCAGCATTCGAAAATAATGAAAATTACGAGTGGAAAATTATCTCTTCAAAAAAAATACAAGAAACCTTAAATTATGAATTTATTCATAATGATTTATTAGCCATCTAAGCGTATTTCCTTTTACGTAAATAGTTAAACACTACACCAAAAACAGCTAAAATTACCAAAGGTAAAACTATGTTTAAGAATTGCCAATAAGTTCTTTCTTTATAGGCTTTTTGCTTATCTAAAGTATTTATTTTTAAGGTTTTATTTCTTAGATTGATTAAGCCAGAATCGTCTAATAAATAATCTACAGCATTCATTAAGAAGTCTTTATTTCCAAATTCTTGATTTGTCCATTTATCTCTAGATAAATCTGTAGGTTGCCCTTTTAAAATTTGATTTTTTGCAATATCACCATCAGAAATTACAATCATTTTATTGTTAGCAGTAGACCCTTGAAATAGATTGGTTTTAAAGGGTTTTACTCTATTTTTATAGGCTGATTTAAAATTACCCTCTAATAAAACTGCAAATAATTGATTACCTGCTGCATAATCTTCTTCCTTAGGTTCTTCAGCAATAGATTGTAATTCAATTATTGATGGTGTACCCACTTTTCTGGTTAATGGAGAACTTACTAAAAGTGGTATTTTTTTAATATCATTTTTTAAAGTGTCTATTTGATTTGCAAATTGCAAACGCACATTACCTACGTTTTTAGTTATAGGATGATAAGGATTGCCTGAAACTAAAGGATGATAAAACCAATCTAAATTTTGATACTGAGTTTGGTTGCCAACATTTCCAGTAGCCAATGCAATTTGTGCAGCATATAAATCTTTAACTAAAGTTGAATTTATTCTTACTCCATAAGAAAATAATAAATCTGTTAAATTTAAATCTCTTGGGTAAGCCAACATTTTACCTGTGGCTAACAAGCTGTCTTGATCTGCTTGTACATTATCTAACATCCAAAGAGTTTTACCACCATTTGTAATGTATTGGTCTAATGTGAATTTTTCTGCTTCTGTAAATTTTTGTGTTGGTTTTGTAATTATAGCTAAATCTATAGAAATTAAATCTTGTAAAGTTTGCTGAGGGTTTGAAGCCACAGAATCTAAAGGAAACTTTGTTAATCTGTATTTTTTAGAAACTTCACTCAAAAAACTATATTGATAAATGTCTTGCAATTGTCCATTTCCTGTAAGCAGCACTACATTTTTTTGTTTTTCTTTTAATATGCTATTTGTAGCAGATAAAAAACTGTATTCTAAATTTTCAATGGCTTTTTGCAGTTGCTCTTCTTGGCTAGCAACAATGACTGTTGGTAAAAGTGAAACAACCTTAGTTTTATTGTCAAAATTAAGTTCTGCCCAAGGAAAAATAATTGCTTCAGATAATTTACCATCTTCTTCTACAGTAAGTTGACTAGGCATCATGCCTTTTTTAATTAAGGTTTCTCTTTGATAATCAGGATTTTCGAAATGAATTTTAATCTGACTATTTTCTGCAGCCAATTCTTCTAAAAACTGTCTGGTTTCTATCTGTAATCTTTTAAATTCTGATGGAAAATCGCCTTCTAAATAAACAGTGATAAAAAGTGGTTCTTTTACCTCTGATAAGATTGCTTTTGTGGTTTCTGAAAGTGTATATCTTTTATCCGCTGTTAAATCGAATCTTTTATAAAAAGATTGATTTGCCACATTTAAAATGATTAAACCAAGGAATAAAACAGCTATATATTTTATGTTCTTATTCATTTTCTAAACGTGTTTTAGTAATGAATAAAAAGAAAAATGTAATACTTAAAAAGTAAACAATATCTCTAGTGTCAATAACTCCTCTAGATATACTTTTAAAATGTTCGTTAATGCCCAATTGTTGAATTGCAAAACTGTTGCTATTAAAAGATGATGCAATAGCATCAAAACCATAGAAAAGAATAAAAGTGATAAATACACTTAAGATAAAAGCAACAATTTGATTTTTAGATAATGTTGATGTAAACAAACCAACAGCTGTATAAGTAGATGCTAAAAACAGCAAGCCTAAATAAGAGCCAATGGTACTTCCAAAATCAATATTACCTAAAGGATTCCCTAATTGATAAACTGTATAGACATATATAAAGGTTGGTATAATTGCTATAATAATTAATAAAAGAGATGCTAAAAATTTACCAAATATAATTTGCCAATTAGAAACAGGGTTGGTTTTTAAAAGCTCTATTGTTCCAGTATTATATTCATCTGCAAAACTTTTCATTGTAATTGCAGGTATTAGAAATAAAAATACCCAAGGAGCTAAATAAAAAAACGGAGTTACATCTGCAAAACCAGCATTTAAAATATTAAAGTCATCATTAAAAATGAACAAGAATAAACCATTGATTAACAAGAAAACTCCAATTACTAAATACGCAATTGGGCTTGCAAAAAATGAAGTAAATTCCTTCTTTAGAATTGGGTACATTAATTGATATCTAATTTATAAATACGATTAAAATCGTAAGTTTTACATCTTCTTTCTGGTTGAAATACAAAGTTTAGCTTCTCTAATAACGCTATTGAAGCTAAATTATTTTTATGTGTAAATGCTTCAAGTGTTTTTAATTTCATTGATTTTTCTGCGAATGCTATTACTATTTCTAAAACTTCTGTCATTAAACCTTGCTGATGATATTCAGGCTTTAGTTTGTAACCAATTTCAGTATAATTTAAATCCAAATTAATGTTGTGAAAAACTACACTGCCAATAACTTTCTGATTAAATTCAATAAGCCAAAATATTCTTTTTTTTACTTGAAAAAGCGCTTTACATGTTTCAATAAAATTTTTTGCTTCTTTGGTGCTTTCTATTCTTTTTGTGCCTACAAATTTATTAATTTCTTGGCTAGAACGTAATTCAAAAACGGATTTTATATCTTTTAAATTTGCTTCTCTAATAACTAGTCTTTCTGTATGTAATGTTGGTATTTCTAGAAAATTATAATTCATTTACATTGAATTTAATTCTAAGTAAGACTTACCATTTTATTAACACTCCAGGCTTCAGGTTTATCGTTAAAATATCCCTTAGTTTGTTGCCAAGTTGCTTTAAAAAAATCTGAATTTCTATAACGTTCTAAATCACTTTCGTCTTTCCAATAAGAATATGTAAAAAAGACTTCTGGATTGTTTTTATCTTGATACAACTCTAATAACTCACATCCTTCAGAAGCTCTTATCTTCAGTTTCTTTTCTTCGAACATTGCTTGAAATTCAGCAATATATTTAGAGTGCAAACTCATTTTTACAATTCGTACAAACATAGTTAAGTTAATGGTGTGAATTCTGGTTTAGATTCTGTAAAGAACTCAATAATTATTGGGTCTCTATAGGCTAACCCTAATAATGTGCAAGCACCTCCAACAGTATTTAGGTTGCTTTTATAAATTGCAATTTCTAAAAATCCTGCTGAATTAAAAATGGTTAATTTATTACCATCAAATTGGCTAGAATTATTGGAATTATTGCCAGTAATTTCATTATACCTGCTATATATTTTATCGAAAGAATACCTAGAAGCGTTAATCTTAAAGGCTCTTCCTTTACCAACATCATTAAACATTTTCTTACTAATATTGGTAATTACATTTCCATAATTGTCAATATATAAAACCCCTCCAATAATTTGTGTTTGGGCCTGATTTACTTTTGGTTGAATTTCAATTAACTTCTTGTACTCTTTAATTTCTCTACCAATTACTGTTAAATTACCACCTCTAGCAATAAAACAAGCCACTTTTACAAAAACATCTAATACAGGAAAACTACTTTCAATACGATCATGAATATTGATTTCTACAATTTTGGTAGGCTGAATTTCTGAAGCTATCATCGAAATAATTCCATTATCTGGACAAACAAAGTAATGATTGTCTAATTCAATAGCTATGTGTTTGTTATCTGCACTTAACTCAGAATCAACACCAACAATATGTATGGTTCCTTCAGGAAAACTCTTATACGAGTTTTTTAAAATATAGGCAGTTTCAGTAATATTAAAAGGAGAAATTTCATGAGTAATATCTACAATTCTAGCCTCAGCTAATTCTGTATAAATTGCTCCTTTTACAGCACCTACAAAGTGGTCTTTAGTTCCAAAATCTGTTGTTAATGTTATAAAAGACATTAATTATAGGTGTTAATTAAATGTGTAAAAGTTGTTAATTACTTAACGCAAATCTAATGAATTTAGTACTTTTAATTACTACATTTAGTTTAATAATTCTTACTAACACACTAATAAATCTAATCATTTGAACGAACGCATTATAGAGTTAACAGAAATAGATCCTAAAGATTTTTTTGGAACACAAAATAGTACAGTAGAACAATTAAAAAGATATTTTCCAAAAATTAAAATTGTTGCAAGAGGCGCAAAATTAAAAATATATGGAGAATCAGATATTTTAGATGAATTCGAAATTCGTTTTGAACGATTGGTAAAGTATTTTAACAGATATAATAAGTTAGATGAAAATAGTATAGAACGTATTTTAACGTCTACAGGAAATGAAGAAAAAACAACTGCAGCTAAAAATAGTAAAGATGTTTTAGTGCATGGTGTAAATGGTAAATTGATAAAAGCCCAAACACAAAATCAACGTAAAATGGTTTCGTTGATGGAAAAAAATGACATGCTATTTGCAGTAGGTCCTGCAGGTACAGGAAAAACGTATACAGCAGTTGCTTTAGCTGTTAAGGCTTTGAAAGAGAAGGAGGTGCGTAGAATTATTTTAACAAGGCCAGCAGTTGAGTCTGGAGAAAATTTAGGCTTTTTACCTGGAGATTTAAAAGAGAAATTAGATCCATACATGCAACCTTTATATGATGGATTAAGAGATATGATTCCTCATGAAAAACTAGAGTCTCATTTAGAAAAAGGAATCATTCAAATAGCACCTTTAGCATTTATGAGAGGTAGAACCTTAGATAATGCTTTTGTAATTTTAGATGAAGCTCAAAATACAACTCATAGCCAAATGAAAATGTTTTTAACAAGAATGGGTAAGAGTGCTAAATTTATTATTACAGGAGATCCAGGTCAAATAGATTTACCTAGAAAACAAGTTTCTGGTTTAAAAGAATCGTTGTTAGCCTTAAAAGATATAGATGGTATTGCACATGTATATTTAGACGATAAAGATGTAGTAAGACACAGACTTGTAAAACGTATTATAAAAGCTTACAAAAGTATAGAAACAGAATAAAGTAGAGTTTTAATCTTCATGAAATTTGTTTAGATCTTTTTATTTATCTTAGAGATAAGAAGTAAGGAAGAATCACTAAAATCGACTCTTATTTTTTAACGGTATAATTTTTGATTCAATTCAGAGATAGTTTATTTTTACTATTAGTTAATTTTGTATGAGGTTATTAGCATTCTTTTTGCTTTTATTTTCTACACTTGCTTATGCACAGTGTCCACCTGCAGGTCAAGATCATTTTCTTTCTTCTCAAGAAAAGGTAGATGCTTTTGTTGCTGCTTATAGTGGCTGTCAAAGAATTGAGGGTAATATAGATATTGTTCAAGGATTAGTTGGCACTGCAGATACAGGTGAAGATCCAACACCGATAACTGATATTACAGGACTGTATTTCTTAAAAGTAATTAATGGCGATTTTCGTATTTCTGTAGATATTGCAGAACTAGATGGTTTTAATAACCTTACAGATGTAAATGGTCATTTTGTAATTACAAGTTCCAATTCTCTTACAAAAATTAGTGGCTTTAATAATTTAGTAAATGCAAAAAGTGTAACTATTGCTCTAAACCCTATTTTAACAGAAGTTGGTGGTTTTAGTAAATTAAATCGTGTTTTCGAAAGCTTAGAAATTGGTAACAGTCCAGGAATTCAAACCATTACTGGGTTTGAGAATTTGCAACTAATTGGTGGTGAACTAAATATTAGTAAAAACCCTGTGCTTACAAGTATGCCTTCTTTTAATAAAGTAGAAACTATTGGAGAAGACTTAAACCTAACCTTAAACCCTGTTTTAGAGGAAGCAATTGGTTTCGAAAAATTAGTATCTATTGGAAATGATTTAAATATCGAAAATGTAAAAATTATTAGAGGATTTGAACAACTTAGAACCATAGATCGTTTTTTCGATATTCGAGGTGAAGGAGTAGAAGAGGTGCCCAATTTTCCTTTGTTGGAAACAGTTGGTGCTGCTTTTAGAATAGAAAATACAAGCGTAAGAAATATAGAAGGTTATAATTCTTTAAAAAGAGTTGGTGAACAATATTTTTTAGAAGATTGGTTCATTGTTAGTAATAACAGACTATTAAGTTCAGTAATTGGTTTTGGTCAATTTGAGAAAGTAGAAGGTAATGTAGAAGTTCAGAATAACCCACTATTGAGTGATTGTTCTTGGCTTTGTAATATTATCAATAATGGAGAAATTACAGGCTCATTAATCATTCAAGATAATATAGGCGATTGTATCTCTGCAATTGCAGTAATTCTTATCTGTGATATTGATTTTGATGATGATACCATTGCAAATGTGGTAGATTTAGATGATGATAATGATGGTATTTTAGATACTTTAGAAGGTAATGGAACTAGAGATACAGATAACGATGGTTATCCAGATTCAATGGATTTAGATAGTGATAATGATGGTTGTTTTGATGTATTAGAATCTGGTTTCGAAGACCCAAATGATGATGGAGTTTTAGGTGATTTACCAGATGAAGTTGATTTTAATGGTCTAATCATTAATGAAATTACAGGCTATACAGATCCTGCAGATAGAAATAGCAATAGTTTATACGATTTTCAAGAACTGAACATTCCTAATCCAGGTAAGAATAATATAATAGAACTCTGTAAGAATTCTAATAATATAGATTTATTTGATGTGCTGTTGGGAACTCCAGATCCAGGAGGAACTTGGTCACCAGCTTTAAACTCAGGTTCAGGAGTTTTCAATGTATTAGAAGATGCAGAAGGTATCTACACATATACACATTCAGATCCAATATGTGGAGATTTAAGTGCAGAAGTAAAAGTTATATTCTCATCAGATTTAAACCCTGGTGTTAATACAGAAGTTGTAATTTGCGATGATTTAGTAGAGATTGATTTATTTAGAGCTTTAAAAGGTAATCCTACTCCAAATGGATTTTGGTCTCCTGAATTGGCAAGTGGTACTAATATTTATAACAAAAATCTCGATTTAGAATCTGAATATAATTACGTACTTATAGATAGAGATTGTGGTACATTACAGGCCACAGTTTCTCTTGTAAAATCAGTAGAACCAAATAGTGGTGCTAATGGAGAGTTACAGATTTGTGAATTTGCAGATACTGTAAACTTATTCGATTATTTAGAAGGAGAACCAGATGAAGGAGGTATTTGGAGTCCATCTCTACCTGATGGAATTTTTAATCCTAGTCAAAATGCTTCTGGTGTTTATTCTTATACCATTGATAATGGTGTTTGTGGTAGAGCAACATCAACTGTAAATGTAGAGGTTGTAAGAAATTCTGAATTAAATAACGTTAGAATTCAAGTAAATGATTTTTCATCTACTAATAATTCAATAGAAGTTTTTGTTTTTTCTAAAAGAGCATATGAATATTCTTTAGATGGTTTAAATTATCAGCTAGACCCTGTTTTTAATGATGTTGATGGAGGTTTACAAACCGTTTACGTAAGAGGTATAGATGGTTGTGAGTTTTATAGTGAAGAAGTTTTTGTAAGAACCTACCCATCATTTTTTACACCTAATAATGATGGTGAGAATGACTTTTGGAGATTAAAAGATTTTCCAGACGTTAAATATACAATTCATATTTATTCCAGATTTGGTAGGCTTATTAAATCTTTAAGCAGCACTACAGGTTTTTGGGATGGTAAAGAAAATGGAAAAGAAATTCAATCTTCAGATTATTGGTTTAAAGTTGTTACAGAAACAGGAGAAGTATTACATGGTAATTTTTCTTTATTAAGAAAATGATATCCTAAAAATTAAACTTATTTTTGTAGAAATAACAACACTCTATGAACACAATTAACGAAACTAACTTCGAGTTTCCAGGTCAAAAATCAATATATAAAGGTAAAGTAAGAGAAGTTTATAATATCAATAATAACCTTTTGGTGATGATTGCCACAGATAGACTTTCTGCTTTTGATGTTATTTTACCAAGGCAAATTCCTTTTAAAGGGCAAATCTTAAATCAAATAGCAACTAAAATGATGAATGATACATCAGACATTGTTCCTAATTGGTTAATTGCAAACCCAGATGAGAATGTAGCTGTTGGTCATTTATGTGAACCATTTAAAGTAGAAATGGTTATTAGAGGTTATTTATCTGGTCATGCAGCTCGTGAATATAAAGCAGGCAAACGCACCTTGTGTGGAGTAGAAATGGCAGAGAATTTAAAAGAGAATGATAAATTTCCAACGCCAATAATAACGCCATCTACAAAAGCAGATAATGGAGAACATGATGAAGATATTTCTAGAGAAGCAATTTTAGCAAACGGAATTGTTTCTGAAGAAGACTACCTAATTTTAGAAGATTACACCAGAAAATTATTTAAAAGAGGTTCTGAAATTGCTGCTAAAAGAGGCCTAATTCTAGTTGATACTAAATACGAATTTGGTAAAACCAAAGAAGGTAATATTGTTTTAATTGACGAAATTCATACTCCAGATTCATCTCGTTATTTTTATGCAGATGGCTATCAAGAAAGACAAAACAAGAATGAAGCTCAAAAACAACTTTCTAAAGAATTTGTGCGTCAGTGGTTAATAGAAAATGGTTTTCAAGGTAAAGAAGGTCAAACGATTCCAGAGATGTCTGATGAGAAAATTATTGAAATTTCTAATAGATATATAGAGTTGTTTGAACAAATTACTGGAGAGCAATTTGTTAAGGCACAAACAGAGAATGTTTTAGATAGAATAGAAAAAAATGTACTAGATTTTCTTTCTTAATGAAGGCAAGTACAATAAAACAACTTAAAGACGAATTGTCTCATAAATCTGACCAAGAGCTAAAAGATTTATGTTTACAATTGGCAAGATTTAAAGTTGAAAATAAAGAATTGCTAACCTATTTGTTGTTTGAAGCTCATGATGAAGATCAATACATTGTAAATTGTAAAAATTTTATTGACACTCAGTTTGCTGAAATAGACACGAAGAATGCTTATTATGTGAGAAAGAAAATTCGAAAGATTCTAACATCATCTAAAAAGCTAATCAGGTTTTCTAAAAAGAAAGATACAGAAGCAGAAATTTTACTTCATTTCTGTAAGAATTTAAAGAATTATAATCCTTATTTTAAAAGAAGCAACCGATTACAAAACATTTTTCAGACACAAATAAAAATGGTAAGTAATGCAATTTTAAAATTACACGAAGATTTGCAATATGATTATCAGCAAGAATTAGATAACTTAAGAGATAATGGCTAAAGAAAGACCAGAATTACCTGGATTATTAAAACCTAATATTACACCAATAGAAGAATTTCAAAATTCAGTAATTAGGCCTATTATAAAAATGCAACACAATTTAATAGTTGCATTCTACAAACAAAACTTATTAAAAAGAAAGATAGATTTTAGTGCAATTAAAATTGAAAAAAAGAAAAGCACAATTAAAAATAATCTGCAGAAAGATATTGGTTTTAAGAAACTATTGCTAGGTAGTATTTTAGGACACTTCACAAAAGAGGAGTATCATACTTATCTTATTAATGCTTCTGAATACAATAGAAGAATAATCAATATTATTACAAAGCGACTCCAAGATAGCACCTCTGAGCTATAACAAATAAAAACCGCTACTAAAAGTAGCGGTTTCAATCAATCAACCAAAAAACTTCCTTTATCAATATTTCGTATGAGATACGAATTAATACGAGAAGTATTTTATATATGTTTTACCAAAACAATACTTAACAAAGATAATCATATTTTGTCTAATGAAATGTTAAAATACATAAACAATATATTAAAATTTGTAATGATTGTTATAAGTTAAACTTATTTAGGCATTACTACTGAGTCAATTGCATGAATAACTCCATTAGATGCATCAACATCAGTCATAACTACTGTAGAAGTACCTCCTTTTTCATCAGTTAAAATTACTTTTCCATCATTTAAAGATGCAGTAATCATTCCACCTTGAACTGTTTTAATCATAAATTTACCATCATTATCATTAATTGCTTTAATAACATCAGCTGCCATAAATTTACCTGCAATTACATGGTAAGTTAAAATTGAAGTTAACATGTCTTTGTTTTCTGGCTTCAATAAAGTAGCTACAGTTCCTTCTGGTAATTTATCAAATGCTCCATTTACAGGTGCAAAAACTGTAAAAGGTCCATCACTATTTAAAGTGGCAACTAAATCAGCAGCTTTTACAGCAGCTACTAAAGTTGTAAAGTTATCATTAGACGCAGCAATTGTTACAATTGTTTCTTTCTGTTCTACAACTTCTTTTTTAGTTTCAACCTCTACTTCAGCTACTTTTGTTTCTTCCTTTTTTGATGATATACAAGAGAAAGATAAAAATGTTACTAATACAAGAGATGTAAGTTTAAACGCTAGTTTCATAATATGTTTTTTAGATTTATTACAAAGGTATAGCATTGATTGACTAAAAATGTTTAATAAAATGTTAAATAAATTAAACAAAATATTATCACTCATAAAAAAAGCATTTCAGAAGAAATGCTTTTACGATTTTTATTTTTTGGATTCTAGCAGCAGTTTCTTTTGATATCTTCCTTGCACAATATCTACAATAACTAAAATTGCAATAACAAAGTAGAAGGTAGTTTTACTCATTGGCACAATTTCATTACCAAATAATTTTATATGAGCTAAATGTCCACCTTCAGTAACTAGCATTATACCTACAATAAAAAGAATAAATAAACCTAATACTTCATACATCCTGTTTTTAGCTAAGAATGTAGATACTCTATCTGCAAGAAATAACATTAACAAACCACTTGCAACAATAGCTATTGCCATAATTATAAAGGCAGTTGTAGGGTTTTCAATTTCACTTGTTAGGCCAATTGCAGCTAAAATTGAATCGAAAGAGAAAACTAAATTCATAATAACAATACTAACAATTGCTGCATTTGCTGTCTTCTTAGATTTACTGTTTACCATTTCTGAATTTTCTAAATCAGGTGTTCCAATCATATGCCATATTTCTTTAATGGCTGTATAAATAATAAATCCACCTCCAATTAAAACAATAATACTATGCCCATTAAAAGCAAATTCGGCTACATCTTTTATACCTCCAGATAAAAAGGCAAATGGTTCTTGAAAGTAATCAATAATAGATACTAGTAGAAAAAGCAATCCTATTCTTAGAGCAATAGCAACAAGAATACCAACTTTACGTACTCGTTTTTGTTCTTCTAAAGGTGCTTTTTTAGATTCCAAAGAAATGTAAAGTAAATTGTCAAAGCCAAGTACAGCTTGCAACATTACTAGCATTAATAGTGTAAAAATATTTTCTAACATTGTTCATGTTTTAGTTGATTCGCCAAATATATTTCTTCAGTAGGTATAAAACAATCGTTATCCAAAATAATTTGAACTCAAACTAAAATTAGAAAATAAAATCATACAAAATTTTAAGCCCTACAAATGCTATGAGAACAGCAGTTGCTTTTTTTAATTGAATTGGTGTAAAAAAGTTATTGCTAATTCTACTTCCAATTTGGCCACCTATAAATACAATAATTAAAAGAATAGAAGTTAAATTCCAATCAATTTGGAAATCAGGATTTGATGTTTGCCCAATAAAACCAGCAATAGAATTTGCAAAGATAAATACACTTGCTGTGGCTGCAATTTTTTTAGGAGAATCCCAATTGATAAAGTGCAATATAGGTGCTAAGAATATGCCTCCTCCAATACCAACCATTCCAGAAATAAAGCCAATTAAACCACCAATTGCACCATTTTTTGCGCTGTTGTTTTGTTTTACAGATTTGGTTGATGTTATTATTTTTTTAGAGATATACATGGTTATAGAAGCAAATATCAAAGTTAATCCAAGTAGAATAAAAAAGAAATTCTCACTAATTTTTAAGTAGCCTCCTAAATAAGCAAAAGGAATACTTAATAAAACAAGAGGTAGTATTTTAGGAATGTTTAATTCCTCTTTTTGATAGTAAATAAAGACATTTCCAGATACTACCACAATATTACAAAGCAAGGCAGTTGCTCTAATTTGAGTAAAAGCGAGACTGGTTAAAGCCAAAATTGCTAAGTAACTAGAACCACCTCCAAAACCTACTGATGAGTATAAAATGGCCACAATAAAAAAGAGCAAAATAATATGCCAATTATTTATAATTAAGGTAATAATTAAATCCATACTCATAGGTAACAAATATATTATTCTCTGTAAAATAAGCTTTTCTATTCCTGTAAAATTTGCTTTTTAGCGATAATATACTGTTGTAAGTAGAAAAAATTAAATCAAAAAGAATTGGTTTGCTATTTTAGAGATTCATATTATCTATTAAAATAAAGCAGCTAGAACTCTAAAAGAAAAAATTAATTTCTATTTTTAGAAAGTTTTAAAACCTTCAAAAGCATTATGAGTAACTACCATATTAAACATTTAGAAGAATATTTTCAAGTATATCGAAAATCTGTGAGAGAGCCAGAAAATTTTTGGGAAGAAATTGCAGAAGAACACTTTGTTTGGCGAAAAAAATGGGATAAAGTTCTTGAATGGGATTTTACAAAACCAGAAGTAAAATGGTTTCAAGGAGCGCAATTAAATATTACAGAAAATTGTATTGATAGACATTTAGCTACAAGAGCAGATAAAACAGCAATTTTATTCGAGCCTAATAATCCTGATGAAAAAGCAGAACAAATTACTTACAGGCAATTGCATCAAAGAGTAAATCAATTTGCAAATGTTTTAAAAGAAAATAGAATTCAGAAAGGAGATCGTGTTTGTATTTATGTGCCTATGATTCCTGAATTGGCAGTAGCAACTTTAGCTTGTGCAAGAATAGGAGCCATACATTCTGTAGTTTTTGCAGGTTTTTCAGCATCAGCTTTAGCT
Source organism: Polaribacter dokdonensis (assembly GCF_024362345.1). Taxonomy (GTDB): domain Bacteria; phylum Bacteroidota; class Bacteroidia; order Flavobacteriales; family Flavobacteriaceae; genus Polaribacter; species Polaribacter dokdonensis. The sequence continues at coordinate 3,036,401 of NZ_CP101505.1, forward strand.
ACAAGAATTAATGATGCAGATTGTAAAATGGTTATTACTGCAGATGGTTCTTTCAGAGGATCAAAAACAATAGATTTAAAAGGAATTGTAGATGAAGCTCTAGAAAATTGTACTTGTGTAGAAACTGTTTTGGTGGCAAAAAGAATCAATTCAGAAATTAATATGAAAGAAGGTAGAGACCAATGGCTGCAACCTCTATTAGATAATGCTTCTACAGAATGTGAAGCAGAAACTATGAATGCAGAAGATCCTCTATTTATTTTATATACTTCTGGCTCTACAGGAATGCCAAAAGGCATGGTTCATACAACTGCTGGTTATATGGTTTATTCAGCCTATACTTTTAAAAATGCATTTCAATATAAAGAAAATGACGTGTATTGGTGTACAGCAGATATTGGTTGGATTACTGGCCATTCTTACATTGTGTATGGTCCTTTAGCAAATGGTGCAACAACTGTAATGTTTGAAGGTGTACCAAGTTATCCAGATTTTGGTCGTTTTTGGCAAATTGTAGAAAAACATAAAATCAATCAGTTTTATACAGCACCAACAGCTATTAGAGCTTTAGCAAAACATGGAACAGGATTGGTAGATAAATACGATTTAACATCATTAAAAGTTTTAGGTTCTGTAGGAGAACCTATAAATGAAGAAGCTTGGCATTGGTATAATGATAATGTAGGTAAAAAGAAAAGCCCAATTATAGATACTTGGTGGCAAACAGAAACTGGTGGAATGATGATAACTCCAATTCCATATGTAACTCCAACAAAACCAACCTATGCAACTTTACCATTTATAGGTATTCAACCTTGTTTGATGGATGAAAATGGAAAAGAATTAGAAGGCAATCAAGTAGAAGGTAGGTTGTGTATAAAACATCCTTGGCCAAGTATTGCAAGAACAATTTGGGGCAATCATCAACGATATAAAGAGACGTATTTTTCAGCATTTGAAAACAAATATTTTACTGGAGATGGAGCTTTAAGAGACGAAGTTGGTTATTACAGAATTACTGGTAGAGTAGATGATGTAATTATTGTTTCTGGTCATAATTTAGGAACTGCACCAATAGAAGATGCTATAAATGAACATCCTGCAGTTGCAGAATCTGCTATTGTTGGTTTTCCACATGATATTAAAGGAAGTGCTTTGTATGGTTATGTAATTTTAAAAGATACAGGAGAAAGCAGAAATCACGATAATTTACGTAAAGAAATCAATCAAGCCATTTCAGAGAAAATAGGGCCAATTGCCAAATTAGATAAAATTCAATTCTCAGAAGGTTTACCAAAAACACGTTCAGGAAAAATAATGAGACGTATTTTACGTAAAATCGCATCAAATGAAATGGATAATTTAGGAGATACAAGTACACTTTTAAATCCGGAAGTTGTGCAAAATATCATAGACAATAGATTGTAAGTAAATTAATTTGGGCGTGTTTTTGTGAAAAACAAAAACTGCGCTATTCACTTTATCTTTTTGCAGAAAAAGCAAAAAGGATATCGTTTCTATCGCTCACGCAAGCCTATTTGCCAACAATTAGAAATATTAAAAAAATAAGACCTGTCAGCTTTCTAAAACCTGACAGGTCTTTTTGTTAACTTTGCATATCTGTCATAATAATTTCTAATGGCATATAAATTGACCTTTATAAATTATGCAGCATTTCAAAGAATCATCAAAAGATAAAAAGAAGCCAAAAGTAACCTTAAAACAAGCTTTTAAAACCATTATTTGGCCAAGAAGAAACCTAGTTTTTGTGGGTCTCATTTTAATAATTATTAGAAGTTTATCTGGTTTTGTTTTACCCTTACAAAGTAAAGTGTTGTTAGATGAGGTAGTACCTAATAAAGATTACACTCAATTATACACGCTAATAGCTGTTGTTATTGGTGCAATTTCTGTACAAGCAATTACTTCTTTTTTACTAACCAAAGTACTAAGTATACAAGCACAATATTTAATTTCAGAATTAAGAGCAGAAGTGCAAAGAAAGGTATTAACCCTACCAATTAGTTTTTTTGATAATACAAAATCTGGGGCTTTAGTTTCTAGAATTATGAGTGATGTAGAAGGAGTTCGAAACTTAATTGGCACAGGTTTAGTGCAGTTAATTGGTGGTTCTTTTACAGCAATTGTAACGTTAGTTATTTTGATTAAAATGAATGTTTGGATGACGCTTTTTACCTTTGTTCCATTATCTATATTTGGATTAATTGCCTTAAAATCATTCAAATACATTCGACCTATTTTTAGGGCAAGAGGTAAAATAAATGCAGAAGTTAAAGGACGTTTAACAGAAACTTTAGGTGGTATTCGAGTAATAAAAGCCTTTAATGCAGAAGAACAAGAAAGTAAAATTTTCGAAAAAGGTGTTGCAGATATTTTTATCAATGTTAAAAAAAGTATGACAGCAACTGCAATAATGACAAGTTCTTCTACTTTTTTAATTGGTTTAGCAACAACTGGAGTTATGGGAATTGGTGGTTATTATATGATACAAGGAACCTTAACCTTTGGAGATTTCATTCAGTTTACATTTCTGTTAGCCTTTATGGTTGCTCCAATAGTACAAATGAGTAATATTGGTAGTCAGCTTACAGAAGCATTGGCTGGTTTAGACAGAACAGAAGAATTAATGAATATGTCTGCAGAAGAAGATGATGTAAGTAGAACTATAGAATTAGATAAAGTTGATGGCGAAATTAAGTTTGATGATGTTTCTTTTTCATATGAAGCTGGTAAAGAAGTTCTACATAATATCAATTTTCAAGTTCCTGCAGGTTCTGTAACAGCTTTAGTGGGTAGTTCTGGTTCTGGTAAATCTACGATAGCAGGTTTATCAGCAACATTTTTAAATCCCAAATCAGGTACAATTACTATAGATAATCAAGATATGTCTAAAGTAAAATTGTCTAGTTATCGTAAAAACTTAGGAGTTGTTTTGCAAGATGAATTTTTATTTGAGGGTACAATTAGAGAAAACATACTTTTTCCAAGACCAAATGCAACTGATGAAGAGTTGCAAAATGCTGTAAATGCAGCTTATGTAAACGAATTTACAGATAGGTTTGATGATGGTTTAGATACCTTAATTGGAGAAAGAGGTGTAAAATTATCTGGAGGACAAAGACAGCGTTTGGCAATTGCAAGAGCCATTTTAGCAGATCCTAGAATTTTAATTTTAGATGAAGCAACATCAAGTTTAGATACAGAAAGTGAAGCATTGATTCAGAAAAGTCTATCAGAATTAATAAAAAACAGAACAACAATAGTTATTGCTCATAGGTTGAGTACAATTAAAAAAGCAAATCAAATTTTAGTAATAGAATCTGGTAAAATTGCAGAAAGAGGTACACATGATGAGTTGATTGATGCAAAAGGTAGATATTTTGATTTGTATACTTACCAATCAAAAATTTAAAATAAAACTGTAAACTAGCTGTAAATTTTCGACAGATAATCTAAATATTCAAAAACCAAATAATGAAAAAAATAGCATTTGTATTTATTTTAGCAATTACTATAGTCTCTTGTAAGAAACAAGTTAAAAAAGAAACTGAGGATAAAAATAAAACAGAGATTAAATCTGAAGTAAACAAAAAGATTCCAGAAGAACTAGCTAAAGTTTTTAAAACGCATGGAGGTTTAGCAACTTGGAATAGTATGCAGGTTTTATCTTTTAATAAAGGAGAAGAAGCACATACAGCAGATTTGAAATCGAGAAAAACAGTTATAAATTCTCCTAAATATTCTTTAGGTTTTAATGGTAAAGAAGTTTGGTTAGATGAAGAGAATAAAGGCGATTACAAAGGAAATCCTGAGTTTTACTATAACTTATACTTTTACTTTTATGCAATGCCATTTGTGTTAGCAGATGATGGTATTATTTATGAAAAAGCAGATGCAATTTCTTTTGAAGGATTAGAATATCCTGGGTTTAAAATCTCTTATAAAGCAAACATTGGTACTTCTCCAGATGACAATTACATTGTGTATTACAACCCAAAAAACTTTCAAATGGAATGGTTAGCATACACAGTTACGTTTAACTCTAAAGAACCAAGTAATAGATATAATTTAATTAAATACAATAAGTGGGAAAATGTGAATGGCTTAATTTTACCAAAAGAAATTACTTGGTATAAGAAAGATGATAAAGGCATGCCAACAGAACCAGCAAGACCTGCAACAGAATTTACATTGCCTTTAGCAAGCAAAGCTAAATTAGTAGATTCATTTTTTGAGAAGCCTAAAAAGTAATTTTACTACTATTGCTTATATTACTAGTAGTTTGTTGTATTTTTAAGATATTCTATAATCTTGTCATAAACAAAAATATAATAATCATGAAACCTTGAAAGCAATATGTTTTCGAGGTTTTTTGTTGATTTTAAGACAGATAAATCGAATAATTTAATATCGGCTACTTCTTCCTCTTGAATTTTTAATTCGGAAACTGGCGATTTTAATTCAGCTATAAATACATGATGATGTTCATTATCTTGAATGCCATTTGCATGTGAAACTTGATGAATTCTTGTACCTATTTTAATCAAGTCAGATTCTTTAATTTCTAAACCAATTTCTTCTAAGATTTCTCTTTTTGCTGATGTTAAAATTGTTTCACCAGCTGCAATATGCCCTGCAACAGAAATATCCCACAAACCAGGAAATACTTTTTTGGTTAATGACCTTTTTTGAAGTAATATTTTTTTATCCAAGGTATAGAGCCAAATGTGCACAGTTGCATGAAACCAACCATGTTTATGGGCTTCAGATTTTAAGGCAGTTCTTCCTGTGGGTTGTCCTTCAGGAGTTAAAATATCAATCAATTCATCCATTTTGTAAACAAGCTAAAATACAATTGGTTAATTTTTTAAAATCTGCTTTACTATTGTATAAATGGCAAGACAAGCGAATGTAATTTCCTCGAAAAGAAATGTAAATATTCTCTTCTTTTAGTTTTGCTTTTAGCTCATTTACATTTAATTCTTTAGGTAATTCTACTCCAAATAAATGATGGCTTCTATATGCTTCATCTTCAACAAAACAGCCAATTCCCTTTAAAGTGATTACTGCTTCATTTGTTATTTTTTTGCAGTAATTCTGAATCGCTTTTGGTGTCCATTCTAAAACTTGCTGTAAACCTGCAATTTGCATTTTAACATGTATAAAACTGGCATGTTCACCAACAGAATATCTATTTGCTAAAGGTTTATAACTGTTTTCATAATTGGTTAAATCAGCCATTTTATGGCTATTTAAACGGTTAGACCAGTTTTCTTCAAGTGGTTTTCCATCATCAAAATAAGAACCAAAATATGCTAAAGCACATCCATAAGGTCCAAATAACCATTTGTAACCAGCACAGATTAATGCATCTGGCTGAATTTCTTTTACAGAAAAAGGTAAAGCTCCTATTGACTGACTACCATCAATAATTAAAAGAGCATCAACTGAATTAGTTTTGTTTCGAATCGATTTTAAATCAAATAAAGTTCCATTTGCCCAATGAATATTTCCTAAAGCAACCACAGCTGTTTTTTCTGAAATTGAATCTAATATAGCTTTGTTCCAGTTTTTACCACGATTTTCATAGGTTTCTGGCATAGCAACAATGGTTAATTTAGCATCGAATTTTTTAGCTAATTTTTCCCAAACATAGTAGTTGCTTGGAAATTGACTATCTACTAAAAGAATCTCATCACCTTTGTTTAAATGAATATTATTTGCCACAGTTGCTAAGCCATAAGAAGCAGAAGGTATGTTTGCAATTCTATTATAATCATCTACATTAATAAGCTTTGCAAATAATTTTTTCAGTGTTATTACAGGTTCAAAATAACTGTCTGTGGTAATTTTATAAGGATGACTTTTTTCTAAAACTCCTGCTAAACCAGCTTCTTCAATTGCTTTAAAAGATGGAGATTGGCTAGCAATGTTTAAATAGGTAATCTCTTTTGGTAAACTAAATAAATGACTTTGGTTTGTTAAACTCATAATTAGAAATAAAAAAAAGCGAAGATTTAACTTCGCTTTTTAGGTATAGTTTTATTCAAAATAAGAGAAAGTATCTCCGTCTTTAATTTGTAATAATGCTTCGTAAATCATTTTAATTACATTTTCTACATCATTTCTATGAACCATTTCTACAGTGGTATGCATGTATCTTAAAGGTAAAGAAATTAGAGCAGATGCAACCCCTCCATTACTATAAGCAAAAGCATCTGTATCTGTACCTGTTGCTCTAGAAAGTGCAGATCTTTGAAAAGGAATGTCTTTAGCTTCTGCAGCATCTATAATTAAATCTCTTAATTTTTGCTGAACTGCAGGTGCATAAGCAACAACTGGCCCTTTTCCAATTTCTAAATGCCCAGCTTTTTTCATTTCAATCATAGGTGTTGTTGTATCATGAGTTACATCTGTAACTATGGCAACATTAGGTTTTATGGTTTGGGTAATCATTTCTGCACCTCGTAAACCTATTTCTTCTTGCACAGAATTGGTTATGTAAAGTCCAAAAGGTAACTCAATATTATTTTCTTTTAACAACCTACCAACTTCAGCAATCATAAAGCCACCCATTCTATTGTCTAAAGCTCTACAAACAAACTTGTCTCCATTTAATACGTGAAATTCATCAGGATAAGTAATTACACAGCCTACATGAATACCTAAAGCTAAAACTTCTTCTTTATTTGCACAACCAACATCTATGGTAATGTTATCTGGTTTTGGTGCTTGCTCATTAGATTTATCTCTAGTGTGTATTGCAGGCCATCCAAAAACACCTTTTACGATACCGTTTTTTGTGTGAATATTCACAATTTTACTTGGTGCTATTTGATGGTCTGATCCTCCATTTCTTATTACATAAATTAAACCATTATCAGTAATGTAATTTACATACCAAGAAATTTCATCTGCATGCCCTTCTATAACTACTTTGTATTTTGCATCAGGATTTATAACACCTACAGCAGAACCATAGGTATCTGTAATAAATTCATCTACATAAGGTTTTAGGTAGTTCATCCAAATTTTTTGACCTTCCCATTCATAACCAGTTGGAGATGCATTATTTAAATATTTCTCTAAAAACGCTAGCGATTCTTTATTTAATATTGATTTATCTGACATAATATCTATTCTGTTTTTTGTAAAAATAAAACGATTTTTTTAACTTTTCTTACAATTTAATCTTAAATATTGTAACATTATAGCTAAATAATACACATATAGCAGAACTTCTAAACTAATCAAAAATAACTATGAAAATTTTTAAAACTACTTTGTTAATCTGTATAATGTTATTGTTTGTAAATTGTAATACAATTGTTGAAGGCAAATCTGATTTTCACCCTGATTTTAAAGTGGGAAAAACTGGATTTGAAAAAGAGCTAAAGAAACAAATCAATTTTGATGATTTAGCAATTGGAACTTACTACACAAAGAAAAATAATATTTCTGAAGAAAGGGGCTTAAACCTTACTTTTAAGTTTGCAGAACAAGAATTACCTAATAAAGAGGAATCGAATAATGATTCTGAATTTATAGTATCTAAAGTAAAAGAGTATTTATTAAATTTAGACAATTATGATTACGTAAATATTATCTTCGAAAATGAGAGAGAAGAAGGGGATATTACAAAATCTTCTAGAATTAAAATTAAAAAAGAACTATAACCAAACTAACATGAAACTAAGCATACAGAATTTAACGAAAACGTATAAAAACGGAGTAAAAGCAATCGATAATTTAAGCATCGAAATTGGTACAGGTATGTTTGGTCTTTTAGGGCCAAATGGAGCAGGTAAATCTTCATTAATGAGAACTATTGCAACTTTACAAGCTCCTGATTCAGGTAGTATTACTTTTGGTGATATTAATGTGTTAGAAGATAACATGTCTTTAAGAAAGGTATTGGGTTATCTGCCTCAATCTTTTGGTGTGTATCCAAAAATGTCTGCAGAAGATTTGTTAGATTATTTTGCAACGTTAAAAGGTGTTGCTAAAAAGTCTGATCGTGAAAAATTGGTAAAAGAAGTTTTAGAAATTACAAATTTATATGATGTAAGACACAAACATGTTGCAGGTTATTCTGGAGGTATGAAACAACGTTTTGGCATTGCTCAATTACTTTTAAATAATCCAAAATTAATTATTGTTGATGAACCAACTGCAGGTTTAGATCCTGCTGAAAGACATCGATTTTTAAATGTTTTAAGAGAAGTAGGTACCAATTGTACTGTAATTTTTTCTACGCATATTGTAGAAGATGTTAAAGAACTATGTAATGAAATGGCCATTTTAAATGGTGGTAAAATTTTAAAGCATACCACTCCTCAAGAAGCAACTGCAGAATTGCAAGGTAAAATTTGGATAAAAATTATAGAAAGAGATGATTTAGAAGCAAATGAAAAAATGTTCTCTATTTTATCATCAAATTATAACCAAGACAATACACTAAATATTAGAGTGCATGCAGAAGAAAAGCCAGCTGAAGAATTTGTTGAAGCAACTCCTCAATTAGATGATGTTTATTTTATTGCTTTAAAACAAGATGAACCAGAGTTAGCTTAAGGGGTTCTTAGGTTTTTGAATTGTAAAAAATGTAATCTAAAAACCTACTGAGCTAAAGCTTTACTATCCACGAAATCAAATCATCTAATAATCAAATCATCAAAAAAATGTTTTCTACAATATATAAACAAGAATTAAAATACTGGCTTGGTAGGCCAGCTTTCTATATTTACTTGGCTATTTTTATTTTTTTAGCCTTCTTTTTCTCAGCAACTTCTGCTGGTATTTGGGATTTTATAACTGTAACTACAGGTTCTTCTAGAATTGTAAATTCGCCAATAGGCGTTAATGGCTTATTCAATGGTTTAACCACATTTATCTTTTTCTTATTTCCCTCCATAATTGGTGTTTCTGTTTATAGAGACTATAAAAGTGAAATGCATACCATTTTATATTCCTATCCATTTACAAAGGCAAATTACTTATTTGCAAAATTTTTAAGTGGAATTACTGTAGTTTCTATAATTGTTTTAGGAATTGGTTTAGGAATGATTATCGGATTTCGTTTTCCAGGTACAAACCCAGATATTGTAGGTCCATTTAGTCTTTTAACCTACGTAAAAACCTATTTGCTTTTTATCTTACCTAATGTAGTTTTCTTTGGTGCCATTGTTTTTGCAATTGTAACATTTACAAGAAATATAGCAGCCGGTTTTATTACAGTAATTATCTTAATGTTTGCACAAGCTGTAGTTGTAAGTAATTTAATGGAGGCCGATTATAAAATGTTGGCTGCAATTTTAGATCCTTTTGGTTCTGCATCAATTTCTTATTATACAGAATATTGGACCATGTCAGAACAAAACAGCATGCAGATTCCTGTAGAATCTATGATTATTTACAATCGAATTTTATGGTCTGTAATTGCTGCAATTATTTTTGGAATAGTGTATAAAATCTTTTCATTTAGTCAGAATGCAATTTCATTTTCATTTAAGAAAGTAAAAGGAGAAAGAATTATAAAAAGAAATTACAGTGGAATAACTAAAATTAACTTACCTAAAGTTACTCATGATTATTCTTTCGCCCAAAACCTAAAGGCTACTTGGAAATTGTCTAACATCGATTTTAAATATATCATTAAAAGTTGGCCTTTTATTTCTATAGTTTTAGTAGGTGTTCTTTTAATTGTGGTAGGTTTATTTACAGTGGGTAGCATTTTTGGAACCCAAACTTTACCTGTTACTTGGCAAATGCTAAATGGAGGTGGTGTTTTTGTTTTATCGATAAACATTTGTACGTTTTTATATGCTGGTTTACTAGTGCAAAGAGCGCAAATTGCTAGAGTAAATCATTTGGTTGATGCTACAACAATACCCAATTGGTCTTTATTGTTTTCTAAATTAATAGCCTTATTAAAAATGCAATTGGTATTGGTAAGTGTAATTATGATTTCTGGAATTATATTTCAGATATATAAAGGCTACTATAAGTTTGAAATTGGTCATTATATTTATGAGTTGTATGTATTAGATTTTTTAAACTATATAGTTTGGGCTTTATTAGCACTATTTATTCAAACGTTAATTAGAAATCCTTATTTAGGTCTTTTTGCTTTGTTAATCATAGCTATTGGTATGCCTTTATTATCTTTTATTGGTGTAGAGCAAGCTGTTTTTAAATACAATGAAGGGCCAGGTTTTAGTTATTCAGACATGAATGGTTATGGTTTTTCTTTAGGCCCTTATTTATGGTACAAAACCTATTGGCTTTTAGGAGGTGTCACTTTAATTATTGTGGCTTTAACTTTTTGGGTTCGTGGAATTCCATTTTCTTTTGCAGAACGTTTTTCTATTGCTAAAAATAGATTTACAGGAAAAATTGCCACAACTTTTATCATATTCTTAGTTGCTTTCTTAGGATTGGGTTTTACCATTTTTAAAGAAAATAATATTGATAAAGAAAGTTTTACTGGCAAAGAGATTGAAAAACGAAGAGTTGAGTGGGAAAAGAAATATAAAAAATACGAAGATTATAAACAGCCAAGAATTATAGCTGTTAAAACTAACGTAGATATTTATCCTAAAGAAAGAACGTTTAAGGCCTCTGCAGTTATGCAAATGGTTAACAAAACAAACCAAGCTATAGACAGTGTTTTTCTTAATCATAATGCAGCCAAAAGTACGTTTGAGTTTACAAGATCTAATCAATTGGTTTTAGAAGATACTATTCATAATTTTGATATTTATCAGTTTGATGAGCCTATACTTCCTGGAGATACATTAGCGTTAAAAGTTACAGTAGAAAGTGATGAGAATACCATGTTTAGTCAAAATTCTCCAATTAGAGAAAATGGTACATTCATCAACAACTCAATGTTTCCTAATTTAGGATATTCTGCTGCAGGAGAATTGACAGACAATCAAACTCGTAAAAAATACGATTTACCAAAGAACGATTTACGTCCTCATCCATCAGATTCAACAGCTTTAGGTAATACTTACATTTCAAAAGACTCAGATTGGATCGATTTTGAGGCAACTGTTTCTACTTCAGAAGATCAAATTGCAATTGCTCCTGGTTACCTACAAAAAGAATGGGTAAAAGATGGGCGTAAATATTTCCATTATAAAATGGATAGTAAAATTTTAAATTTCTATGCCTTTAATTCTGCAAGATATGAAGTAAAAAAAGAAATGTATAAGGGCATTAGTTTAGAAATTTACTATCACAAAGGACATGAATTTAATTTAGATAGAATGATGAAGGGTATGAAAGCATCATTAGATTATAATTCAGAAAATTTTAGTCCTTATCAACACAAACAAGTCAGAATTATCGAATTTCCAAAAACAGGAGGTACGTTTGCACAATCATTTCCAAATACAATTCCGTTTTCAGAAAGTATTGGTTTTATAGCAGATGTAAATGATGAAAGTGATGATGGTGTAGATTATCCTTATGCTGTTACTGTACATGAAGTTGCACATCAATGGTGGGCACATCAAGTAATTGGTGCTGATGTTTTAGGAGCTACAATGTTGTCTGAAAGTATGTCTGAATATGTTGCTTTAAAAGTGCTGGAAGAGGAGCTAGGTAAATCTAAAATGAGAACTTTTTTAAAAGAAGCTTTAGATGGTTATTTACAACAAAGAACCTTCGAAAGTAAACGTGAAAAACCTTTAATGTATAATGATGGTCAAGGTTACATTCGTTATCAAAAAGGGTCGTTAGTTTTTTATGCTTTAAGTGATTATATAGGTGATGAAAATTTAAACGGAGCTTTAAAAAGGTATGTAGAAAAAGTTAAATTTCAAGAACCACCTTATACCACATCAATAGAAATGGTAGATTATATTAGAGAGGTTACTCCAGATTCTTTACAATACATTATAAAAGATATGTTCGAAACGATTACACTTTATAAAAATAGAATTTTAGAAGTGGAAACTAAAGAATTAGACAATGGAAAATATCAAGTAGATATAGAGTTTGAAGTAGCTAAATATAAGAATGATGAAAAAGGTAAAAAATTCTATGGAGAACAAGTTGGTGATACTTTAATCTATAAAATGCCAGACTCAGATAAAGAAACCCTTTCTGTACAATTAAACGATTATATTGATATTGGTATTTTTGCAGAAGAAGAGGTTGATGGAGTAAAGAAGGAGAAAGAAATCTACCTACAAAAGCATAAAATTACTGCTATTAATAATAAAATTTCGATTATTGTTGATGAAAAACCTACAGAGGTTGGTGTAGATCCTTACAATAAATTGATAGACACAAAATCTGATGACAATCGAAAAAAGATTTAAATAGCGCAAAATAAATAAATCTCTAAATTCATTTTTAGAGATTTTTTTTATTCCTTTTGTTCCCTAAAAATGGAATTTGATCTTTTTCTTTAAACAATAAATATCCAGCAATTAGAAAAATATAAACAGCTGCACCAAATAGCAACCCATGATCATTATTATGGTTAATACCAATTATTGTAATGTGCCCAAGAATTGCACCTGTCATAACTCCTAAAGTTAAAAATGCTCCAAGCCAAATTGTTTTAGGTCTAAACAATAAAATCGAGGCTATAAGTTCTATAATTCCTGTTCCTATTCTTAAGTAGGCTTCATGTTCTCCTACTAATTTACTAAACAGTTCCACACTTTGATCTGCAGCAGAAAACTTAAAAAGTAACGTTTGTAGCATAATAACTACTGCTATCAGCTTTAAAGTGATAAGGAGGTATTTTTTCATTATAGGTTGATTTTTCTTTTAGACGAGAAGGTCTAAAAACCCTTACAATATTGAGTTTTTCAAAAGAAAAAAGTAGTACTTTTACGTTCGTTTAACTACTAATTATAACCGATTGAAAAAGAAGTTTATCAAAAGAAACTTTCAAAAACTACTTTTAGAAAAAGAGCAGAATAGGGTAGTAGCTACAGATGAAATTAAAACTGTAGGTATTATTTCTACAGAAGAAATCTCTAATTGGATAGATGTTAAACAAGCTGTGGAAGATCATTTTAAAGTACATAACACCAAGATTTACAGCTATAGACCTTATAGCAGAAAGCAAGAAACCTCTTTTAAACACTTTACAGAAAAAGATTTTAATTGGAAAGGCCAGGTTTCACAACCTAATTTTAAGGTGTTTATAGAGCAGCCTTTCGATTTATTAATAGGTTTTTTTAATAAGAAAAACTTGTATGTAGAAAATGCAGTTTTACGATCTAATGCCAAATTTAAAGCTGGTATTTCTAAGGTTAATCAAGACTTATATGATATTGAAATTGCAGGATATCCAAAAAACACAAATCAATTTTTAGAAGAATTAAAAAAGTACTTGATAATTCTGAAAAAAGTAAAAAATTAAACTTCAATCTTAAAGTTGTGTATTCTTTATATTCTAATGGAATTATACAATTTCATATTTCTAAATATTGTAATTTTACCACGTTAAAAAAATAAAACTAATGCAAAAATTTGTTGGTACAGGTGTAGCTTTAATTACACCCTTTAAAGAAGATTTATCTGTAGATGTTGAGGCACTTAAAAAGTTAGTAAACTTTAATATAGAAAATGGTACAAATTATTTGGTAATTAATGGTACAACAGGTGAAAGTGCTACTATTACTAAAGAAGAAAAACAGCAGATTATAGATGTAATTATTAAAGAGAACAATAAAAGAGTCCCTTTAGTATTAGGTGTTGGTGGTAACAATACAGCTGAAGTTGTTAAAGAATTTAAAACTAGAGATTTTACAGGTATAGATGGTATTTTATCTGTAGCACCTTACTATAGTAAACCAACGCAAGAAGGGTTTTATCAACATTACAAAGCTTTAGCAGAAGCAACAGAGTTGCCAATAATTTTATACAATGTTCCTGGTAGAACTGCCAAAAATATGGAGCCAGCAACAACAATTAGGTTAGCCAATGATTTTACCAATATTGTAGGTGTAAAAGAAGCTGGTAATATACAGCAACAATACAATAGCTTATTAAAAGATAAACCAAAAGATTTCTTAGTTATTTCTGGAGACGATGATTTAGCTTTAGGTGTAGCCTTAGCAGGTGGTTCAGGAGTAATTTCTGTAATTGGTCAGGCTTTTCCAGCTGAATTTTCTAAAATGATTCAATTAGGTTTAGAAGGTAAAAACAAAGAAGCTTATCAAATTCATTTTAAGTTGATGGATATTATCGACTATATTTTTGAAGAAAACAATCCTGCAGGAATTAAAACTGTTTTAAAAGAGTTAAGTATTTGTGGTAATGAAGTGCGTTTACCATTAGTAAAAGCTAGTAATCAGTTAACAGAAAAGATAGCTAAATATGTAGCTTCTTTCTAATTCTTAACAAACTTTTAGTATCTTCTTATTAAAATTTTAAGGCTTTTTAATGCATTATTGCATGGTAAATTCGTGGTTTAAACTTTGCTTGAAATTAAGGTAAACTGTAATACCAGAATTTAACAAAGTCGAAGTTTTATTTTGATAAAAATAAATGCTTTTATTATCCATAATTAATTCATAATTTTGCAGGATGCAAAAAATTAAAAATTTAGCGTATTTATTGGCTTTAAGTCTTTTATTAAACTCTTGTGGTGAATACCAAAAAGTGTTAAATAAAGGTAGTGTAGAAGAAAAATACAAGATGGCCGTAAAAATGTACGAAACAAAAAAATTTAGCAAGGCATTGCGTTTGTTCGAAAAAATTACACCAGCTTACAGAGGTAAACCACAAATGGAGCGTATTCAGTTTATGGTTGCACAGGCTAATTTTAATGTAAAAAATTATACAACTGCTGGGTATTATTTTGATCGTTTTACAAAAAACTATCCAAGTAGTTCTAAGAATGAAGAAGCAGCTTTTTTATCTGCATATAGTTACAAGTTAGCATCACCAGTTTCGAGTAAAGATCCTACAGATACTAGAAAAGCATTAGAAGCTTTTCAGATGTTTATTAACAACTATCCAGATTCAGATAAAGTAGAAGAAGCTAATGAGAACTATAAAGAATTAAGATATAAATTACAGAAAAAATATTTCGATATTGCAAAAGTGTATTACACAACTGCAGATTATGATATGAGAAACTACAAAGCTGCAATACAAGCTTTTGATAATCTTTTATCAGATTATTTAGGTTCTGAATTTAAAGAAGAAGCTTTATATTACAGATTAAAAGCAGCTCATGATTTTGTGCTTAAAAGTACAGAAAGAAGAAGACCAGAAAGAATTAAGGATGCTATTGAAGCATATGATAAATTAGTAAGAAATTACCCAGAATCTCAGTTTTTAGAAGACGCTAATGAAATGTTAGCTACATTACAAAAAGAAGAAGTAAGAGTAGCTGCACTTATGGCAAAAGTAAAAGAAATAGAAAAAGGTAAGGTTTTAAATAATAATTAATATTATGGATTATAAAGATACAAAAGCAGCTATAAGTACTATTACTTATAACAAGAATGAGATTGAAGCACCTACTGAAAATATCTACGAAGCAATTTCTATTATTGCTAAAAGAGCAAATCAAATTAATTCTGATTTAAAGAAAGAATTAGTAGATAAATTAGATGAGTTTGCTACTTATAATGATAGTTTAGAAGAAGTTTTTGAGAACAAAGAGCAAATAGAAGTTTCTAAATTTTACGAGCGTTTACCAAAGCCAACTGCAATTGCTGTAGAAGAATGGTTAAATGACAAAGTATATTACAGAACTCCAGAAGCAGAATAAACCATGTCTGTTTTAAGTGGTAAAAAAATTCTTTTAGGTATTACTGCAGGAATTGCTGCTTATAAAACAGCCAGTTTAGTTCGCTTACTTATAAAATTAGACGCAGATGTTAAAGTTATTATGACACCTGCGTCTAAAGATTTTATAACACCTCTTACACTTTCCACACTTTCTAAAAACCCTGTTAACTCTACTTTTTATGATAAAGAAGATGAAAACGAGGTTTGGAACAACCATGTAGATTTAGGTCTTTGGGCAGATTATTTTTTAATTGCTCCAGCCACTGCAAATACATTGGCTAAAATGGCAAATGGTATTTGCGATAATTTATTATTAGCAACTTACTTATCTGCAAAATGTCCAGTTTATTTTGCACCTGCAATGGATTTGGATATGTATAAACATCCATCAACCATAGAAAGTTTATCTAAACTTCAATCCTTTAAAAACATTATGATTCCTGCTACTTCTGGAGAACTAGCTAGTGGCTTAGTTGGCGAAGGTAGAATGGCTGAGCCAGAAGATATTGTTTCATTTATAGAGAAAGATGTATTTTCTAAATTACCTTTAAAAGGTAAAAAGGTATTAATTACTGCTGGGCCAACTTACGAGGCAATAGATCCTGTGCGTTTTATAGGTAATCATTCTTCAGGTAAAATGGGTTTTGCAATTGCTAAAACTGCTGCAAATCTAGGTGCAGAAGTATATTTAATTTCTGGACCAAGTCATCAACAGATTAAACATTCATTAATACATAGAATTAATGTAGTTTCTGCAGAAGAAATGTATGCAGAAGCACATAATTATTTTAAAGATGTAGATATAGCAATATTATCTGCAGCAGTTGCAGATTATAAGCCAAAAAATGTTGTAGATCAGAAAATAAAAAAGAAAGATGCTTCGTTAACTATTGAGTTAGCACCAACAAAAGATATTTTAGCATCTCTTGGAGCTATCAAAAAGCAACAATTCTTAGTAGGTTTTGCTTTAGAGACGAATAATGAATTAGAAAATGCAAAAAATAAAATAAAGCGTAAAAATTTAGACGCTATTGTTTTAAACTCACTCAGAGATAAAGGTGCAGGTTTTGCAACGAATACAAATAAAATTACTATTATTGATAAAGATTTTAATGAGAAACCATTTAATTTAAAATCTAAAAATGAGGTTGCTAAAGATATCATCAACGAAATTATAATTAAGCTACATGCGTAATCTATTAGTGCTTTTTATTTTGTTATTGTTTGCCAATGAAATTAATTCGCAAGAATTAAATTGTTCGGTAAAAATAAATTACGAGCAAATTGCTGGTTCTAATAGGCAAGTATTTGTAACCTTAGAAAATGCATTATCAGAATTTATCAATAAAACAAAATGGACAGACAGAGTTGTTCAGGCAGAGGAAAGAGTAGATTGTGCAATGAACATAATTATTACCTCTAGAAACGATAATACTTTTAATGCAACTTTACAAGTGCAATCTTCAAGACCAATTTATGGCTCAAGTTATTTAACACCTATACTAAATATTAAGGATAACGATTTTACATTTCGTTACAATGAGTTTGATCCTTTAAACTATAATAGAAACGCTTTTGATAGTAATTTAATTTCTACCATTGTTTTTTATGTATATACCATTTTAGGAGTAGATGCAGATACCTTCTCAAAATTTGGTGGAGATTTCGAATTAAAAGAAGCACAGAATGTGATGTTACAAGCACAGCAAAGTGGGTTAGCTTCTTGGCAAAATGTGGTTGGTAAACAAAATCGCTATTTGTTGATAGATAATATATTAGCTCCTAAACTTAAAAAGTATAGAGAGGTACTTTACGATTATCATATAAAAGGAATGGACAATTTTGTATCGAACAAAGAGTTTGCAAAACAGACTATAGAAGCCAGTGTGCTTTCTATGGAGCAACTTTTTAATAAAACAGTAGGTAACTATTTGATTAGAATCTTTTTTGATGCCAAAGCCAATGAGATTGTAAATATTTATTCAGATGGACCAAGAACTAAAAATAGTTCTAATGTTAGTAGAACCTTAAAAAGAATTTCTCCAAATAATAATGCAAAGTGGAGAAATATTGAGTAATTTTTTCTTTTAATTTTCTAATTTTATTTCACTAATTTTAACCTATAAAAATTAGTACACTTGCTTACACAACTTTCTATTAATAACTATGCTTTAATCAATCAATTAGCCATTGATTTTTCTTCTGGTTTATCTATAATTACTGGAGAAACTGGTGCAGGTAAATCCATTTTATTGGGTGCATTAGGCTTGGTTTTAGGGAATAGAGCAGATTTATCATCTCTAAAAGATACCTCAAGAAAATGTGTGGTAGAAGCCAAGGTTGCTATAGAAAATTATAACTTAAAAGCTTTTTTTAACGAAGTAGATTTAGATTACGAAGCAGAAACAATTATTAGAAGAGAAATTTTACCTTCAGGTAAATCTAGAGCTTTCGTAAATGATACACCTGTTAAACTTAGTGTTTTAAACGAGTTGAGAGTAAAATTAATAGATGTGCATTCACAGCATCAAACCATGCAATTGTCAGATAATAGTTTTCAGTTTACAATTTTAGATGCACTTGCAAAAAATCAAAGCGAATTAGAGAAGTACGTTGTACATTTCAAAAAACTAAATCAGTTAAAAAAGGAATTTCAAGAATTAGAACAAGCTCAAAAAGAGGCCAATCAAAAACACGATTATAATTTACATTTGTTTAATGAGTTAGATGAAGCAAATGTAAAGGTAGATGAGCAAGAAGAGTTAGAAGAAAAGCTAGAAAAACTTAATAACATAGAAGATATAAAGCTTAATCTTTCAGAAGCTTTAGAAATATCAGAAAATGAAGAAATTGGGCTACAGAATT
Source organism: Polaribacter dokdonensis (assembly GCF_024362345.1). Lineage (GTDB taxonomy): Bacteria > Bacteroidota > Bacteroidia > Flavobacteriales > Flavobacteriaceae > Polaribacter > Polaribacter dokdonensis. The sequence goes on from NZ_CP101505.1 coordinate 3,055,061, forward strand.
TACTCTCTACATTAGAGAATAGATTGTCTAAAATATCTTCTTTTTCTAAAGAATATCAGAGTCTATCAGAAAGAATCACTTCAGTAAAAATTGAGTTCGATGATATTGTTGCAGAATTAGAAAATGCAAATGATAATGTAGATTTCAATCCTAATGAAATTGAGGAATTAAATGACAGGCTTCAATTAATCTATAATTTACAGAAAAAGCATTATGTAAATTCTAACCAAGAGCTACTAACTATTCTAGAAGAATTGGCAGACAAAGTTTCTCAAGTAGAAAATGCAGAGGAAACTATCAATAATAAAAAGAAGGAGATTGAAATTGTATCAAAAAAATTAGATGCAATTGCTTTAATCATCACAAAAAATAGAACAAAAGCAATACCTAATTTAACCAAAGAATTAGAAACACTTTTAGCAGATTTAGGAATGGAAAACGCTCGTTTTTCTATAAAAGTAAAACCTACAACTTCTTATTTTACCAATGGTAAAGATGAACTTTCGTTTTTATTTTCAGCAAATAAAGGAGGAAATTTCGGTGAATTAAAAAAAGTGGCTTCAGGTGGAGAGTTATCTAGAATAATGCTTTCAGTAAAAAAAGTGTTATCTGCAAATACACAATTACCAACTATTATTTTCGATGAAATAGATACAGGTGTTTCAGGAGAGGTTTCTAATAAAATAGCTGCTATAATGCAACAAATGAGTAAAAATATGCAAGTAATTGCAATTACTCATTTACCACAAATTGCAGCAAAAGGTAATAACCATTACAAAGTATTTAAGAAGGAAATTAAGGGTGTAACTACAACCAACTTAAAACAACTTTCTACAGAAGAAAGAGTGGTAGAAATAGCAGAAATGTTAAGTGGTAAAGACATTTCAGATTCAGCTTTAACGCATGCAAAAGAGTTATTAAATTAAGTATCTTTGCTGCATCAACTAAAAAATAACCAGTAAACGAATATCTAGTATTATGTACAATTTATTAAAAGGAAAAAGAGGAATAATTTTTGGAGCTTTAAATGAGCAATCAATTGCTTGGAAAGTAGCAGAAAGAGCACATGAAGAAGGTGCAACTTTCGTTTTAACAAATGCACCAATTGCTTTAAGAATGGGTGAGTTAAATGCTTTAGCAGAAAAAACAAATTCTCAGGTTATTGGAGCAGATGCAACTTCTATGGATGATTTAAACAATCTTGTAGAAAAATCTATGGAAATTCTAGGAGGTAAAATAGACTTTGTTTTACATTCAATTGGTATGTCTGTAAACGTTCGTAAAGGAAAGCACTATACAGATCCAAAATATGATTTTACCACAAAAGGATGGGACATTTCTGCAGTATCTTTTCATAAAGTTATGAATGTGTTATATAACAAAAATGCCATGAGTGAGTGGGGTTCTATTGTTGCTTTAACATATATGGCTGCACAGAGAGTATTTCCAGACTATAATGATATGGCTGATAATAAAGCCTATTTAGAAAGTATTGCACGTAGTTTTGGTTACTTCTTTGGTAGAGATCACAAAGTTCGTGTAAACACAATTTCTCAATCGCCAACACCAACTACTGCAGGTAGTGGAGTTAAAGGTTTTGATGGTTTTATAGAATATGCAGAAAAAATGAGTCCATTAGGTAATGCAACAGCTTTAGAATGTGCAGACTATACCATTACAATGTTCTCAGATTTAACTAAGAAAGTAACTTTACAGAACTTATTTCATGATGGAGGTTTCTCTAATATGGGTGTAAGTGATCCAGTTATGGATAAATTTGTGGGCGAAGAATAAAAGTATTTGAAGCAATTTCCTTCTTTCACTACTCGCTTTTTTCGGCTCTCAGAAGAGCTCAAACAAGTCGTTCAATCAGGGCTAAACTTGTTTGCCAACTATAGTAAAATATTAAAATGCAAATCTAATTTAGGTTTGCATTTTTTGTATTTTTACAACAACTACAATAGTAAAATCAGTTTTCATTGCAGAATATCAAATTTTCTATCATTATTCCAGTATACAATCGTCCAAAAGAAATAGATGAATTGCTGGCTAGTTTAGTAACTCAAAATTTTGATGCCGAATTTGAAGTTCTAGTTATAGAAGATGGCTCGTCTGAAACATGTAAAGCTATAGTAGAAAGTTATAATTCTCAACTGAGCAATGTATCCTATCATTTTAAAGAAAATTCAGGAGCAGGAGCTAGTAGAAATTATGGTATGCAAAAAGCATTAGGTAATTACTTTATCATTTTAGATTCAGACGTAATTTTACATAAAAATTACTTATCAGAAGTTAAAAAGGCTTTAGAAGAAAACTATACAGATGCTTTTGGTGGGCCAGATGCTGCTCATAAAAGTTTTACATATTTACAAAAGGCTATTAACTATTCTATGACTTCTGTATTAACCACAGGTGGAATTCGTGGTAAAAAACAGGCTGTAGGTAAGTTTCAACCAAGAAGTTTTAATCTAGGAATCTCTAAAATTGCCTTTGAAAAAACACAAGGTTTCTCTAAAATGAAAAATGGAGAAGATATAGAGCTTACTTTTAGATTGTGGGATAATGGTTTTAAAACACAATTAATAGACAAAGCTTTTGTTTATCATAAAAGAAGAAGTTCTATACCACAGTTTTACAAGCAAACGTTTGGTTTTGGAACTGCAAGGCCAATACTAAACAAGAAATTTCCATCAACTGCAAAAATCACTTATTGGTTTCCAAGTTTATTTATTTTGGGTTTAGCTTTAGGTATAGTTCTAGCTTTATTTGGTAATGTATATCTGATTAGTTTCTATTATTTATACTTTATAGCACTCTTGTTAGATGCTATTTTCAAAAACGGAATAATAGTTGGTTTTTTAGCTATATTTACTTCATTAACCCAATTTTTAGGGTATGGTTTAGGTTTCTTAAAAACACAATTTAATAACAATAACTAACACTTAATTTAAATTATAACTAAACATGCAATTTCAGAAAAATAGCTTTTATTTTTTAGTAATTGTATTTTTTGTGTTTGTTGATAATGTAAGTGCTCAAAAGCTTTTTAAAAGAGTAGATAGTACTATTGGCTTTCAAAATTTAAAAGAAAATAATGGAGTTTCTGTGGCTGATTTTGATGGTGATTATGATCTAGATGTGTTTGTAGTTTCTGTATGGAAAGATGAATCAGGAATTGAAGCTACTAAAAGTAAACTGTATAGAAATAATGGTAATGGCTCATTTACAGATGTTACTGTTGGTTCTGGTTTGGAAAACTTATTGCCTACTGAAGATCTAGATGCAACTTATGATAATTTCTTAGGACTAAAAGGGTACAAATTTGGTGCTTTTTGGGGTGATTATGACAATGATGGAGATCCAGATATATTTTTTACTTATTTATCTAAAGTTCAATTATTCGAAAATTTAGGGAATGGAAAGTTTAAAGAGATTACAGAAGCTTCAGGTATCACAAAATTAAATGATTGTGAAAATACAGGGGCTGTTTGGTTTGATTATGATAATGATAGCTTTTTAGATTTGTATATCGTAGATTGGAAAGGCTGTAATTCAAATACCCTATATCATAATAATGGAAATGGAACTTTTAGTGATGTTACTTCTTCTACAAATATAATTACTCAAATAGATTTACCTGGTTATACTCCTTTTCCTTTTGACTTTAATAATGATGGTTGGATGGATCTTTACCTCACCAACGATTTACGTAAGCAGAATCAATTATTTATCAATAATAATGGTGAAAGTTTCACAGAAGCTGCTGCAGATTATGGTTTAGAAGCTAATTTTAATGATATGGGTATTGCTATTGGCGATTATAATAAAGATGGTTATTTCGATTTTTATATATCTACTATCGCCAATAATTCTCTATTAAAAGGTAGTGAGAATAATACCTATACCAATGTTGCAGAAGCGCTTTTAATAAATAATACCAATTTTTCATGGGGAACTAAATTTGGCGATTTTGATTTAGATGGTGATGAAGATTTAATCGTTGTTAATGGTTTTAAAAATTCAAGTGAAGTAGAATATAACAATGTCTTTTTTGAAAATCAAATCAATAATAATGATGCTACATTTACTACTTCTCAAATAACAGGTATAGAAGATTTAACTGTTAGTGTAGAGGTTCTTGATTTCGATTATGATTTTGATGGCGATTTAGATCTCTTTGTAACCAATTCAGATCGAAATTCATATTTCTACGAAAACACCAAAAGAGATGCATCTAATTTTAATATCTCTAAATGGTTTCAATTAAGTTTAGAGGGTACTTTATCTAATAGAGATGCAATTGGTACAAGAATTACTTTAATTACAGATAAAGATACTTATGTAAGATATTATAATGGAGTAGGATTTTTAGGGCAGAGTTTAAAACCTGTTCATTTTGGATTAGATAATTCAACAATTATTGAAGAACTACAAATTAATTGGCCTTCAGGTCATGTGGATACTTACACTAATTTAGAGCTAAATACATTTGCAAAAGCAGTAGAAAATAATTCTTACACCCAATTAAATGTTCAGCCAGCCAATAAAATATCTGGTTGTACAGACCCAAATTCGTGTAATTATAATCCACAAGCTACCATAGATGATGGCTCTTGTAGTTATTTAGAAGTGTCTAATGTTATCAATGGAAACTCAAATCCAGCATACTTTAGTACTGAAAATTATACATTTAATGCTCCAGAAAACTCAAATATTACTTGGCAAATAGAAGGAGGAAAACTCATAGATGGTCAAGGTACATCAGAAATAATAGTTGAATGGGAATTTAAAAGCGAAGGAAAAATTAGTGTAGTTATAGGCACTGAGACTTGTAAAAGTGAGCTAGTTACTCTTGATATAAGTATTAGTTTAGAGAATATTGCAGCAAACAAATCAATTGCACGTATTTGGAATGAAGCTTTGCTAGAAGCGATTAGAGGCGATTTTGCAAGACCAACTATTCATGCTCGTAATTTGTTTCATACAAGTATTGCTTTATTTGATGCTTGGGCTGTTTACAGCGAAACTGCTACTCCTTATTTAATAGGCAAAATAGTCCATAATTTTACCAGTAACTTAGAAAATTTTACACCACTTGAAGATATAGAAACTTCTAGAAAAAAAGCAATTAGTTATGCTGCTTATCGATTATTAAGTTATCGATTTAGAAATTCTCCTAGTAAAAATACAACACAAGAAAAGTTAGATGATTTAATGAATCAACTAAACTATGATATAAATTTTACTAGCATAAACTATCAAGAAGGAAATGCTGCAGCATTAGGAAATTATGTTGCAGCAATAATTATTAGTTATGGAAATCAAGATGGGTCTAATGAATTATCAGATTTTGAAAATCAGTTTTACAAACCTTTAAATAAAGCTTTAGCTCCAGAAAATCCTGGAAACCCAGAAATAACAGATCCTAATAGATGGCAATCTCTTAGTTTAGATACGTACATCGATCAAAGTGGAAACTTGATTGAAGGTGATGTTATTGATTTTTTAAGCCCTGAATGGGGTTCAGTAACTCCTTTTTCACTGAAAGAAAAAGATAAAATAGATGAAGTTAAAGAGGGTAATAACTATTCTGTTTATCATGATTTTGTAGCTCCTCCTTATCTAGATGAAGCAAATACAGAATCATCAAACTTCTATAAAAACGGATTTACTCAAGTTGCAATTTGGAGTAGTCATTTAGATCCTAATGATAATGTAATGTGGGATATTTCTCCTAAATCAATTGGTAATTTATCTTCAAATGATTTGCCAGAATCGTATTCCAATTACGATAATTTTTATAATCGTTTTACAGGTGGTGATATTAGCGAAGGTCATTCATTAAACCCAATTACGAATACAAGTTATGCATCTCATACTGTTCCTAGAGGAGACTATACAAGAGTTTTAGCTGAATTTTGGGCAGATGGTCCAGATTCAGAAACTCCTCCTGGTCATTGGTTTACAATACTAAATGAAGTGAACGATCATAATTTAATAATTAAAAAATTAGAAGGAAAAGGTGATGAGCTTTCTCATTTAGAATGGGATGTAAAATCTTATTTTGTCTTAGGAGGTGCAATGCATGATGCTGCAATTGCAGCTTGGAGTTTAAAAGGATATTATGATTATATCAGGCCAATTTCTGCAATTAGATACTTAGCAGATTTAGGGCAAAGTTCTAATGAAAACTTACCTAATTATCATCCTCAAGGAATTTTACTAGAACCAGGATATGTAGAGCTAGTATTGGAAGAAGACCCTATTGCCATTCGTAATCCTGAAAATGTCAATAAAATTAAGCTCTATACCTGGAGAGGTCATAATGAAATTACTGATACAAATACAGATGTAGCTGGTGTTGGTTGGATTTTAGCCGAAAATTGGTGGCCTTATCAAAGGCCTAGTTTTGTAACTCCTCCTTTTGCAGGTTTTGTCTCTGGGCACTCAACATTTTCGAGAGCTGCAGCAGAAGTCCTATCTTTATTCACAGGAGATGATTTTTTTCCTGGAGGTTTGGCTGAATTTACAGCAAAAAAGAATGAATTTTTAGTTTTTGAACAAGGCCCATCTGTAGATGTAAAATTACAATGGGCAACTTATAGAGATGCTTCAGACCAATGCAGTTTATCACGTATTTGGGGAGGTATTCATCCTCCAGCAGATGATATTCCTGGTAGAATAATTGGTGAGAAAGTAGGAATTCAAGCGTTCAATTTTGCCTTGCCTTATTTCGATAGTTCTGTGCTTTCATTAGAAGAAAATGCTAGGGATGCATTAAGTCGCGTTTTTCCTAATCCCACAAATAAATTACAAGAATTAGTTGTTACTAATACTAAAGTTAATGATGAATTTTATGTAATAGATATGAGTGGAAGAATCATAAATATTACTCAAAATTTTAATTCAATCAATAACCAGACTGAGATTAGCTTGGTAAAGCTTTCTGCAGGGGTTTACATTCTTTCAAATTCCAAAGGCAAGTCTTTTAAAATTATTTTACAGTAAGCTCTAGACTAAACTTATTATTTCTGCTCTTTAAGTTTCATAAAAGCGTTTGACTTTTAAAATTCATTTTCATTATCTTGTGAGAATCTTATAAATCTCTTTTTAGAATGAAACTACAATCAGTATTTTATTTTAGCCTAATTTTTCTTCTTTCTTGTCAAAATAATAATTCAGATTCTATTGAATCTGCTGATGAAAATTTAATTTCTTACGTAAATCCGTTTATTGGTACAGGTGGTCATGGACATACATATCCAGGTGCAACTTTGCCTTTTGGAATGATCCAATTATCTCCTGACACAAGGTTAGAGGGTTGGGATGGCTGTTCAGGTTATCATTATTCAGACAATGAGATTTACGGGTTTTCACATACACATTTAAGTGGAACTGGAGTTTCTGATTATGGAGATGTTTTGTTAATGCCTACCAATAAGCAAGTCTTTAACAATGGTGCAGATGGCAAAGAAGGGTATAAATCTAAATTTTCTCATGATAAAGAAATTGCAGAACCAGGTTTCTACAAAGTTCATTTAGAGGATACCAATATTGATGTAGAACTCACAACTTCTAAACGAAGTGGAATTCATAAATACAATTTTCCATCTAAAGATAATCAGTATTTAATTTTAGATTTATTACATAGAGATAAGGTGTTAAATGCGAAAATTAATAGAGTTTCTGATACTAAAATTACAGGATATCGATTTTCAAGTGCTTGGGCAACAGATCAACGTTTGTTTTTTGCCATTGAAACTTCACATGCTTTTACTGATGTTTTACAATCGCCACCCAAAGAAGGAATGAAAGGAGCACAAAAAATGGCAATGCAATTCATCAACCCAAAAAATGAACCTATTTATATTAAAATAGGAATCTCAGCTGTTGATATTGAAGGTGCCAACCAAAATCTAAAACAAGAAATAGGTGCTAAAACTTTTGATGATATTAAGACTGAAGCTCAAAATATATGGGAAAAACAGTTAAAGAAAATTGTAATAGAAGATAAGAATGTAGACTATAAAACAAACTTTTATACTTCTATGTATCATGTAGCTTTGGCTCCAAACTTGTATCAAGATGTGGATGGAAGGTATAGAGGAATGGATTTAGAAATCCATAAAACCAAAGATTTTGATTATTATACAGTATTTTCTTTATGGGATACGTATAGAGCTGCACACCCTTTATATACTATTATAGAACAAGAAAAAACCAACGATTTTATCAATACTTTTATAGCCAAGTATGATGAAGGAGGCATCATGCCAATTTGGGATTTAGCTGCAAATTATACTGGCTGTATGATTGGTTATCATGCAGTGCCTGTAATTGCAGATGCGTATTTAAAAGGAATTCGAGATTATGACGTAGATAAAGCTTATACAGCTATGAAGCATTCTGCAAATCAAGATAAGTTAGGGCTGCAGTTTTATAAAGATTATGGTTTTATTCCTGTAGAAAACGAATCTGAATCTGTTTCAAAAACCTTAGAATATGCTTATGATGATTGGTCAATTGCACAAATGGCTAAAGAATTAGGAAAAAAAGAAGATTATAAAACCTTTTTAGAAAGAGCTCAGTATTTTAAAAACAGTTACGATCCAGAATCTCAGTTTATGAGAGGTCGCTTTAGAAATACATGGTTTTCACCTTTTGATCCTTATGAAGTCAACTTTAACTATACAGAAGCCAATGCTTGGCAATATAGTTTTTATGTTCCACAAGATATTTCTGGGTTTACAAAGTTAATGGGTGGTAAAATTCAATTAGAAAATAATTTAGACAAGTTGTTTTCAGCAAGTAAAAATACATCTGGAAGTCATCAAGCAGATATTACAGGTTTAATTGGTCAATATGCACATGGTAATGAACCAAGTCATCATATGGCTTATTTGTATAACTTTGTAAATAAACCTGCTAAAACTCAAGAAAAAGTAAATCAAATTTTAACAGAATTGTATACCAATACTCCAGATGGAATTTCTGGAAATGAAGATTGTGGACAAATGAGTGCTTGGTATATTTTTAGTTCTCTAGGTTTTTATCCTGTAGCTCCAGGCTCCAATCAATATATTATTGGAACTCCTTTATTTGATAAAGCCACTATCAATTTAGAAAATGGAAAATCATTTACTGTAAAAACAAAAAACAAGTCTGATGATAATATTTACATTGCGTCTGCTACTCTAAATGGAAAAGAATATCCATATTCTTACATTAATCATCAAGATATTATTATTGGAGGAGAATTGGTTTTAACAATGACCAATTCACCTTCAAATTGGGCAATAGAAAATGAATTTATACCATCAACATCCATAGATGAACACCTCATTGTAGCTGCTCCATTTATTGCAGAAGGAGATGTTGCTTTTAAAGGGAAAACCGAAGTTACATTGGCGAATGTAGATAGAGAAGCATCTATTTTTTATAGAGTAGGTTTTAAAGGTGGATTTAAAAAGTATCAGCAACCATTTACGATTGATAAGACAATTACAATTTACGTATATGCTGAGAAAAATGATGTTAAAAGTGCTACAATTACTACCGATTTTTATAAGATTAACCCAAATATTAAAATTGAATTAAAGTCAGAATATGCAAACCAATATAATGCAGGTGGCAATAATGCTTTAATTGATGGAATTTTAGGAGCAGAAGACTTCAGAACAGGAACTTGGCAAGGTTATTTTGATACTGATTTAGTGGCTATTGTTGATATTGGAAATGTAAAAACAAATGAAGACCGAATTAAAGTTCAGTTTTTAGAAGATCAAAGAAGCTGGATTTTTCTACCAACCAAAGTTTCTTGTTTAGTTTCAAAAGATGGTAAAAATTACACATCTTTAGGTGATTTTAATGTTGATATTATTGAGAAAGAGAATAGAAGCATTCAAGGCTATACATTTAAATATCCAAAGAACTCAAATTTTAGATATGTAAAAATTATCGCAAAAAAATTAGGAAAACTTCCAAGTTGGCATTTAGGGGCAAAACATGATGGAAAAAGTTGGTTGTTTGTAGATGAAATTCAAATTAATTAAAAATGAAAAGAAGAAACTTTATAAAAAAAGCATCGGCTACAGGTTTAGGTTTGGCTACTGTTTCATCATCAATTTTAAATTTTGATAAAACTAAACTTGTACAAAATAGTAAAACATCTAAGATTGTAAAACCTTTAGTAATTGCAACTTGGAGAACAGATTTAGCTGTAGAAACTGCAGCAGCAGTTTTAGAAAAAGGAGGTTCTGCTTTAGATGCTGTAGAGCAAGGTTGTAGAATTGAAGAAGCTAATGAAAAAAATCAAACAGTAGGTCTAGGTGGTTTGCCTGATAGAGATGGTAATGTAACACTAGATGCTTGCATTATGGATGACAAAGGCAATTATGGATCTGTTTTAGGAGTAAAAAATATTAAACATGTAATTTCTGTAGCTAGAAAAGTTATGGAAGAAACACCTCATGTAATGTTGGTAGGAGATGGAGCAGAGCTATTTGCTGTAACACAAGGTTTTGAAAGAGAAAATTTACTCACAGAACAATCGAAAAAGGCTTGGGAAAAATGGAAAGAAAAATCGGAATACAAACCTATTATTAATATAGAAAATCACGATACTATTGGTATGCTTGCTTTAGATAAAGAAGGTAATATTTCTGGAGCTTGTACCACAAGTGGTTTGGCTTATAAAATGGCTGGTAGAGTAGGCGATTCGCCAATAATTGGTGGGGGTTTATTTGTAGATAATGAAATTGGTGGAGCAGCTGCTACTGGTTTAGGAGAAGAAGTTCTAAAAACAGTAGGTAGCTTTTTAATTGTTGAATTAATGAGACAAGGAAAAACTCCTCAAGCAGCTTGTGAAGAGGCTATTGGTAGAATTGTAAATAAGCTAGGTAAAAACTACAAAGATTTCCAAGTGGGTTATATTGCAGTGAACAAGCAAGGTGAAACTGGTGCTTATTCAATACATGAATGGTTTAGTTACAATGTGTATAAGGATAAAAAGAACCAAAATATAAAGTCAGATTACTTTAATAAATCATAATAGAAATACATGTCAAGTAGCAATAAATCATTCAAAAGTGCATTTATTTTTTTAACCACTTTGTTTTTTCTCTGGGGTTTTATTACAGTTCTTGTAGATAGTTTAGTTCCAAGATTAAAGGATGTTTTTGAAATCTCATACGCAAAAACAGTATTAATTCAATTTGCGTTTTTTACAGCGTTTTTTGTTTTTTCTTTACCTGCAGGTTTTATTCTATCTAAAATTGGTTACAAAAAAGGTATTGTTCTAGGCTTACTAACAATGGCTTTGGGTTGTTTGTTGTTTTATCCTGCAGCAGAACTTAGAAACTTTTCGGTTTTTTTAGTAGGTTATTTTACATTGGCTGGTGGTATAACAGTTTTACAAGTAGCAGCAAATCCTTATGTGGCTTTACTTGGTAATGAAGAAGGAGCTAGTAGTAGATTAAATCTTTCGCAAGCTTTTAATTCTTTAGGAACTACAATTGCACCTATTATTGGAGCATTATTTTTATTGAGTAGTTCTGTAAAAACATCCACAGAAATTAATGATTTAACCGATATTGAAAAGTCAGATTATTACATGGCAGAAGCTGCTACTGTACAAACTCCTTTTTTAATTATATCAATATTTATAATTGCTTTGGCTATTGTTTTTGCATTTATAAAGCTACCAACAGTAATGCAAGAAGCACCAAAAGGTGGATATCTTACTTTATTAAAAAACAAATTAATGTTAATGGGGGCTTTTGGTATTTTTGTTTATGTAGGTGCAGAAGTAGCTATAGGAAGTTTTTTAGTAAATTATTTCGACGCTATGAATCTAGCAGTTTTGGTTTCTCAAAATGAAACCATGATGAGTATTGCTAATACTATTGCTAGTGTTTTTAATAAATCTTTCTCAGAGGCAGATTCAAAATCTTTATTAGGAATTTTTGTCATTTTTTATTGGGGAGGAGCAATGATTGGCAGATTTATAGGTGCTTATTTAACTAAAACATTGGCTCCAGGTAAAGTGCTTGCAATTTTTGCAACGTTGGCAATTACAATGATTGTAGTATCTATTAATACATCTGGTTTACTATCTATGTGGTCTATTTTAGGTGTAGGTCTATTTAATTCTATTATGTTTCCTACCATATTTACATTAAGTTTAGAAGGTTTAGGCGATTTAAAAGCCCAAGCATCTGGCTTATTATGTATGGCAATTGTTGGTGGAGCAATAATTCCTTTTGCTTTTGGTAGTCTAATAGATAATTTCGGATTTAAAACTGCTTTTATCTTAGCTATTTTGTGCTATGGATATATCTTATTTTATGGTCGATTTAAAAGTAAGAAATCAATATTTAAACATTAAAAGTAAATTAAGAAGACACTTAGTGTTGCAACAATTCCAAGTGTAAACATTAAAACACTTGATTTTTTTAAACGCTTCTTTTTGCTGATAATATAAACGCTTATCAATAACGTAAATATAAGATAGATAATTTCGTAGTTAAAGCTAATATGTGGTTTGATGAAGTAATAAATTCCTAAAAGAAATAAAGGAATTAAATTAAATGTTTTCTTAGACATGTTTAAAGATAAATAAAAAACCCAAAACTGAATTAGTTTTGGGTTTTTGTTATTTACTAATAAATATTCTTTCTCTATTTCTTTTGTTGTTTTGCTTGCTGCTCTTGAGCTTGCTTCATTGCAGCATCAATTCTTTGTCTAAATTTGCTTTTTGCTTTTTCAGGACGTTTTTTATTTTCTTCTATTTGTGCATGAATTTTATCTTCATCAATTACATAATTCTTAATTACTAACATAATAGATATCGTTAATAAGTTAGAAATAAAGTAATACAAACTTAATCCACTAGCATATCTATTAAAGAAAATAAGCATCATTATTGGAGAGAAGTAAATCATATACTTCATCATTTTACTCATATCTGGCATTCCTTCTTGAGGAGGCGCTTGCATATTTGCTTGCTGACTTTGATTCATTTTCATATAAAAGAAAATAGCAATAGAAGCTAAAATTGGAAATAAACTTACATGATCTCCATAAAAAGGAATCTCAAATGGTAAGTTAAAAATAACATCATAAGATGATAAATCTGGTGCCCATAAAAAGCTTTCTTGACGTAAAGCAATATTGGTTGGAAAGAATTTAAATAATGCAAAGAAGATTGGCATTTGCAATAATGCAGGAATACAACCAGACATCATATTAACTCCTGCTTTTCTTTGAATCGCCATTGTTTCTTGCTGACGTTTCATAGCATTCTCTTTACCAGGATATTTTTTATTTAATTCTTGTAATTCTGGACGAATTACTTTCATTTTTGCACTTGATAAGTACGATTTATATACTAAAGGAGACATTAAAATACGTACTACAATCGTCATTAAAATAATAATTAAACCATAGTTTGTTAAGAATCCTTCTAAGAAATTAAATACAGGATAAAATACATTTCTATTCAAGAAACCAAAAATACCCCAACCTAAATCTGCTGTTTCATCTAAATCTGTACCTTCATATTTTTTTAATAAATTATAATCACTTGGCCCATAGAACCATTTCATATTATAATTTAGTTCACCACCAGTTAAAACTAAAGGTGTTTTTAATTCATACTTTTTAGTAAAAACGGTATCTAGTTTTTCATCTTCAACTAAATCTGTAGAGGTTACAGTAGCATTGTTAAAAGGTGTATCTGTTAATAAATTAGACATAAAAAAGTGTTGCTTGTAAGCAACCCAGTCAACATCATTTGCAATTTCTGTATTACCTGCATTTAAATACTCTACTTCATCTTCACTTTTATAGTAGAAGTAAGAATACATAGTGTTTTCAGTTTTTTGACTTCTTTCGTGTCTAAAACCTTTTAATGACCAATCTAAATTAATTGGGTTAGATGAGTTAAAAACACCATCTAAACCTTGAGATCTTATAGAAAAATCTACAAAATATTTTTTTGGTTTAATTTCATACCTGTATTCTAAATACTGGCTATCAGAAACTTTTAATTTCATAGATAGTATTTGATTGTCGCCACTTTTAGTTAAAGTAGGTTCAAAAAATAAGTCTTTGGTATTTAAAATTCTATTGTCTGTAGTTCCAAAATTAATATTGAAAGAGGCATTGTTATCCTTTATCATATATAAAGGAAGCGAATCGTAAGTTTGGTAGTTTTTAATTAAAGCCTTTACAATTTGACCACCTTTATTATCTATAGTTAAACGAACTAAATTGTTTTCTATAACAGTTGTTCCTTCAGTTCCATTGATAGCACTTTGTGCAAATGCACCTAGTTTGTTTTGTAATGCAACTTGTTGTAATGAATCGTTTTGAAAAACAGGAGCTGCAATTTCTTTTGTGTTCTCTTTTTTAGTATTTTCAGTTGTTTCAACAACTTCTTGAGGTTGTTGTTCTTCTAAATCTTCTGGTTTGTTAGTATTAAAATACCATAACATAATTCCTGCAAGAAGAATCATTCCTATAAAAGAATTGTAATCGAATTTTTTTTGTTCCATGTGTAAATTAAAATGTCAGTTTGTCACTTTATCAAGAGAAATTCTTGTTTCAAACGCGACAAATGTAGTTAAAAAGCAGATTTTTAATTGTTTTTCTACCTTTAAATAATATACTTTTTAATAGTTCAATTAGTGTTCCATTTTAAAATGGACCTTCTAATAATTTTATTTTTTTGATTGTTTTAAAGCAGCTTTAATAAAATCTACAAATAATGGATGAGGTTTTAAAACAGTACTTTTATATTCAGGATGATATTGTACACCTACAAACCAAGGATGGTTTTTTAGCTCCACAACTTCTACTAAACCAGTTTTTGGGTTTATACCTGTAGCTTTTAATCCAGCTTCCTCAATTTGTGATAAATATTTGTTGTTAAACTCATATCTATGTCTATGTCTTTCGCTAATTAATTCAGATTTATAAGCGTTGTAAGCTTTAGAGTCTTTTTTAATTTCACAATCCCAAGCTCCTAAACGCATTGTACCACCTTTTTCAGTTATATTTTTCTGACTATCCATTAAATTAATAACAGGATGCTTTGCGCTTTTATTCATTTCAGAAGAACTAGCACCTTCTAAATTAAGTACATTTCTGGCAAATTCTATAACTGACATTTGCATACCTAAACAAATACCAAAAAATGGAATGTTATTTTCTCTAGCGTATTTAACTGCTTTTATTTTTCCTTCAATTCCTCTGTCTCCAAAACCAGGTGCTACAAGAATTCCATTTAAACCTTCTAATTTCTTTTCTACAGATTTTGGTGATAAGCTTTCAGAATGAATCCATCTTACCTTTACTTTAGTTTCATTAGAAGAACCTGCATGTATAAAAGCTTCTGTAATAGATTTATAAGAATCTTGTAATTCTATATACTTACCAATTAAACCAATCTCAACTTCAGATTTAGGATTTTTATGTTTCTGTAAAAAGTTATTCCACGTTTTTAATGCAGGCTTTTGTTTAGATTCTAATTGAAGTTTCTTTAAAACCACTTCATCTAAACCTTCATCTAGCATTAAATTAGGAACGTCATAAATAGTTTCAGCATCTATAGATTGTATAACATCTTCTTTTTTAACATTACAGAATAAAGCTAATTTACGTTTAATGTCATCAGAAATTTCATGCTCTGTTCTACAAACCAAAATATCTGGGCTAACACCACTTTGCATCAACATCTTTACAGAGTGTTGAGTGGGTTTTGTTTTTAATTCACCAGCAGCAGCTAAATAAGGTACTAATGTTAAATGAATAACAATGGCATTTTCTTCTCCTTTTTCCCAAAGCATTTGTCTTACAGACTCTACATAAGGTAAAGATTCAATATCGCCAACTGTTCCACCAATTTCAGTAATTACAATATCATACTCGCCAGTTTCACCTAAAAGTTGAATTCTACGTTTTATTTCATCAGTAATGTGTGGTATAACTTGTACAGTTTTACCTAAAAACTCACCTTTTCTTTCTTTGTTAATTACAGATTGATAAATTCTACCTGTAGTAACATTGTTTGCCTGAGAAGTTGGTATGTTTAAATAACGCTCATAGTGCCCTAAATCTAAGTCAGTTTCTGCACCATCATCAGTAACATAACATTCTCCATGTTCATATGGATTTAATGTTCCTGGGTCTATATTAATGTATGGATCTAATTTTTGAATAGTTACAGAGAAGCCTCTTTCTTGTAGGAGTTTTGCTAATGATGCTGCTATAATTCCTTTTCCAAGTGATGAAGTTACGCCTCCTGTTACAAAAACGTATTTAGTATTGTGCATGGTTCTTTTAGGTTTGGGCAAAAGTACTAACTCTGTGTTTTATCTCAAATAAAAAGATGCATTATTGTAAAATTATTTTTGGAACAACTTTTGATATAAAGAGAGGATGAGAAAAATATTATTTTGTGTAGTAATTTTATTGTTTAGTAGGTGTACTTTTCTATTTCCAAAACACTTTGATCGCAAACCAGCAAGTTTTATGATAGAAGATCTTTGGTTTACCTCTCAGTTAGATAAAAATCCGAATGCAAAGTATTTAGTTAGTACTACTCAAGAATCTCATTTTGCAAAAAGTGGTGATTTATACAATCAACAATTGATCGATTTTTTTAAAGATGAATTATCGCAAGAAATTTATGATAAATCAAATTATAAAGATGCATCAGGCAAAATGATTGTTCCAGTTGTTTTAGATTACAACTTGCCAAAAGAATATAAAGCCTTATTTCAACAGAAAACAGATATAGATTATGTGGTATTAACTAAAATTTTAAGTGCTAATGAAATTAATAATTCTAACTTAAGTAATTACAAGCATTTAAAATATAGAAGTAACCTTTTAGCAGGTTCTGTGGTGTTTTTAAAGATTATAGATGTTAAAAACAATACTACAGCTTTAGAAATTAGTTGTAAAAGTGCTGTTTATGACGATTTAGATTTTAATTTTGAAACTAATTCTTATGAAGATGATGGTAAAATAGCAACTCATAAGAGCGAAGATCAGCTAATAAAGAAGTGTTTTAAAAGAATTTTTAAAAGGATTAAATAATTTTTTATTTTTTTTCAAATAGTATTTGTCAAAAATAAAAACAGTTGTATATTTGCACACGCTTTTAATAAGGTGATAATCTTATAGCGAAAAGAAATAATTAAGAAGATTTTTAAAAATACAGATAATGCCAAAAAGAACGTATCAACCATCAAAGAGAAAGAGAAGAAACAAACACGGTTTCATGGAAAGAATGGCTTCTGCTAATGGTAGAAAGGTATTAGCACGTAGAAGAGCTAAAGGAAGAAAGAAATTATCTGTTTCATCTGAAGCAAGACCAAAAAGATAAATGATTAACAATTGTTAATATATTAGGTGTTACTTTTTTAAGTAACACCTTTTTTTATACCCAAACCCTAACTATTTTTGTAAAACTAATAAATACAACAACTTACAATGCCAAAAAGAAAAGACCTCAAATCAATTTTAATTATAGGATCTGGACCTATTGTTATTGGTCAAGCTTGCGAATTCGATTATTCTGGTTCACAATCTTTACGTTCTTTAAGAGAAGATGGTATAGAAACTATCTTAATTAATTCGAATCCTGCAACTATCATGACAGACCCATCAATGGCAGATCATGTGTATTTGTTGCCTTTAACTACAAAATCTATTATTCAAATATTAAAAGAGCATCCTCAAATTGATGCTGTTTTACCAACAATGGGTGGTCAAACTGCATTAAATCTTTGTATTGAAGCAGATGACAAAGGTATTTGGGCAGATTTTAATGTAAAGATGATTGGTGTAGATATTAATGCCATTAATGTTACAGAAGATAGAGAACAGTTTAGAGAATTAATGGGTAAGATTGGGGTTGCAATGGCTCCTCAAGAAACAGCGACTTCTTTCTTAAAAGGTAAAGAAATTGCACAACGTTTTGGTTTTCCATTAGTAATTCGTTCTTCATATACTTTAGGAGGTGCAGGTGCATCAATTGTATATGAGCCAGAAGATTTTGATGAATTATTAAGTAGAGGTTTAGAAGCATCTCCAATTCATGAGGTGATGATTGATAAAGCCATGATGGGTTGGAAAGAGTATGAATTAGAGTTGTTAAGAGATAAAAATGATAACGTTGTTATTATTTGTTCTATCGAAAACATGGATCCAATGGGTATTCATACAGGAGATTCTATTACAGTTGCTCCTGCAATGACTTTATCCGACAAAACCTACCAAAAAATGCGTGATATGGCTATACATATGATGCGTTCTATAGGTGATTTTGAAGGTGGATGTAATGTGCAGTTTGCAGTTTCTCCAGACGAAAAAGAAGAAATTATTGCTATTGAAATTAATCCAAGAGTTTCTCGTTCATCAGCTTTAGCTTCTAAGGCAACAGGTTATCCTATTGCAAAAGTAGCTACAAAGTTAGCCATTGGTTATACTTTAGATGAATTAGAAAACGGAATTACTAAATCTACATCTGCTTTATTTGAGCCAACATTAGACTATGTTATTGTAAAAATTCCACGTTGGAACTTTGATAAATTTGAAGGTTCAGATAGAACTTTAGGTTTACAGATGAAAGCTGTAGGTGAAGTAATGGGTATTGGACGTTCTTTTCAAGAAGCGTTGCACAAAGCCACTCAATCTTTAGAAATAAAAAGAAATGGTTTAGGAGCAGATGGTAAAGGTTATACCAACTACAATCAAATTATAGAAAAATTAACCAACGCAAGTTGGGATAGAGTATTTGCAATTTACGATGCAATTGCAATGGGAATTCCTCTAAGTAAAATTTACGATATCACAAAAATAGACATGTGGTATTTAAAACAATATGAAGAGTTATTTCAGTTGCAAAAAGAAATTTCTACTTATACTATAGATACTATTGAAAGAGATTTATTGCTAGAAGCAAAACAAAAAGGATATGGAGATAGACAAATAGCACATATGTTAGATTGTCTAGAAAGTGAAGTATATAATAAAAGAGAAGAGCTTAAAGTTCAAAGAGTTTACAAGTTAGTTGATACTTGTGCAGCAGAATTTACGGCAAAAACACCTTATTATTATTCAACTTTCGAAAATGAAATAGAAACTGCAGATGGAGAAATTACCATTGCAAACGAAAGTATTGTTTCAGATAGAAAAAAAGTAATTGTTTTAGGTTCTGGGCCAAACAGAATTGGGCAAGGAATTGAGTTCGATTATTGTTGTGTACATGGGGTTTTGGCAGCTGCAGAATGTGGTTATGAAACTATTATGATTAACTGTAATCCTGAAACTGTTTCTACTGATTTTGATACAGCAGATAAATTATATTTTGAACCTGTTTTCTGGGAGCATATTTATGACATTATTCGTCATGAAAAACCAGAAGGAGTAATTGTACAATTAGGAGGACAAACTGCTTTAAAATTAGCAGAGAAACTTACTAAATACGGAATTAAGATAATTGGTACTTCTTTTGAAGCATTAGATATTGCAGAAGATAGAGGTAGATTCTCATCAATGTTAAAAGAAAATAACATTCCTTATCCAGAATTTGGTATTGCAGAAACTGCAGATGAGGCTTTAACTTTAGCAGATCAATTAAACTTTCCAATATTAGTAAGGCCTTCTTATGTTTTGGGTGGTCAAGGAATGAAAATTGTTATCAATAAAGAAGAACTAGTAGAACATGTTGTTGATTTATTAGGTAGAATGCCAGGTAATAAATTATTACTAGATCATTATTTAGATGGTGCAATAGAAGCTGAAGCTGATGCAATTTGTGATGCAGATGGTAATGTGTATATCATAGGAATTATGGAGCACATAGAACCTTGTGGAATACATTCAGGTGATTCTAATGCAACTTTGCCAGCATTTAACTTGGGTGAATTTGTAATGCAACAAATTAAAGATCATACACATACAATTGCAAGAGCTTTAAAAACTGTTGGTTTAATAAACATTCAGTTTGCTATTAAAGATGATGTAGTTTATATTATTGAAGCAAACCCAAGAGCCTCTAGAACTGTGCCTTTTATAGCAAAAGCGTATAAAGAACCTTATGTAAATTATGCAACAAAGGTAATGTTAGGCGAAAAGAAGGTAACTGATTTCGATTTTAATCCGCAGTTAGATGGCTTTGCAATTAAGCAACCAGTATTCTCATTTAATAAGTTTCCAAATGTAAATAAGAAACTAGGACCAGAGATGAAATCGACAGGAGAAAGTATATTATTTATTGATAGTTTAAAAGACGATGAATTTTACGATTTATATTCAAGACGTAAAATGTATTTAAATAAATAATACGTTTATTATTATACTTTAAAAGCCAATGAATTTTTCATTGGCTTTTTTTATTTTAGTTTGTTCTTCTTAGTGTGCAGTACAAACGTGGCATTAAAACCAAAGTGAAAGTTACCATCTTTAGCATTAAAATTATTTCTAGTTTGCGTAATAAAAGTATCTTCAGCAAAATTTCTAGCATTTGTCATTTGAAATTGGAGTAATAAATGACTTAACTCCCAATTAACGCCAACCATAAAGGCATTATAGGTTTCTATAGATTTTAAAGGATTTGCAACCAAATAATATTCAGAAACAATAGAGGCATGATTGCTAATTTTATGTCTACCACCAAAACCAATTGCAAATTGATTATTAGGGTCGTCTGTAGTGTCATTATTTTCTCTTCTTATATAAGTTGGCGCAATTTGTAATGATAAGTTAGCATTAAATTTTCTCGCAATTAAAACCTGACTTGTAAAAGAGTATTTATTTTCAGAGCTGCTAGGTTGATATAAATTAGAACTTGTATTTTCTAAAGATCTATGAGTAATGGTTTGCAATAAGGTAATGCTTAGAGGTCTTTTTTTATTTTGATGTAGTAATTTGTATTTTATAAAACCGTCTGCAATCTCATCATGATCTTCATAACCAATACCAAAGCTTAAAATATCTGTAAACGAATAAGTTAATCCATATCTTCTACTTACAACATCAGCTAAAAAACGTTGCCCTTCAAAATTAGGAATGTTCCAATATCTATTATATAAAGAAATCTCTAAAGCACCCTTTTTTCTAGTTTCAACAGAATGACCTAACCCAATTCTAGTTGTTTTAAATGTGGCTATAGTATTTGTAGTTTCATCAGGAAACTCTTTATTTAATTGATTTAATAAATCTTGAGCAAATGAGTTGTAGTTGCTTAACAAGAAAAACAAAAAACCAAGTAGTGTTATTTTATTATTCTTCATAAGATTGGTATTTAAAATCAAAATTTACTAAAATAGTTTTGGCAATATTACTAGCTAGAATTGGTGGAATCTGAATTTGAAAATCATTTACATTTATTTTGAAGTCACCAAATATGTTATACTTGCCATTTATATTTTCAATATTAGCTTTAATTTCTACAGGTTTTGTAATTCCATGAATGGTTAAATTACCACGAATAATTCTAGTTTGACTCTCTGTTTTACTAGCATCAAAATCTATGATAGTGCCTACAAAATTAGCTTTTGGATACATGTCAGACTCAATATAAGCCTCATTAAAATGCTCATACATCAAATCTTTTTTAAATACAAAAGCACGCATTAACATGCTTATAGCAATTTCATTTTTATCAATATCTAAAATGCTTAAGACTTGGTTGTTTTTTGCTTCAATATTTTCTGCAGAAGTATAAGAGAAAAAAGTAACCTGACCTTGCCTAGCAATAAACTGATTTTTGTTTGTATCAGTTTTAGCTAAAGTCGCAAATAAAATCAGAAACAGTAATAATTTATTCATTTGGTGTTAGTTCTATGGAACAATTTAGCAGAATTACATCTTTTAAAAAACCTTTGCAAATACCTTTTACACGTATTTTTTGATTTTTTTGTACTTGATTAAATTCAGTCGTGAAATTAGGGTTAATATCGCAAATAATTCCAAAAGATTTATTTTTGCTGGCTAAAATAATGGTGTTTCTATTGTTTAATAGCGTAGTTTCCTCAACATAACCAGTAACTTCAATAATTTTTCCTGCATATATTTTATTTGATTTTTCTTCATCAATTAAATATGCATTAATAAGATCATTGGAATTTAAAACCAACTCAGGAACCTTATTTCTTAAATTTTCAGTTTGTACACTCTTAGCAGGGGTATAAGCATATTTAATTACAAACATTATTAATAATAATGCAGCTATAAAGAATATGTACTTTTTTGTTTTCATGCTCTTGCTAAATTAATAAGAATGTAAGTTTCTTATGTAAAAATTTAAGTAAAAAGGAAATATTAGCTTTAAAGCCGAATAAAATCTGAAGCTATAACTAAGAATAATATTATCTTGTTCATTTTTAATATCATATGAAAAAAGACAAACTTTATTTATTTACTTTTATATCTATAGCACTTATTTTTCTTTTGGGATCCATTTTTATATCTCAATTTTTAATTAAGGCAAGTGCAAAGCAACTAATAGAAGTACAGGTTGAATCTGCAAAAAGAGAGGTGAATGAAATAGCAGATTTTATAAACTTTCAATTAGAGAATGGTATTTCTAAACAGAATAGTATTGAAAGAATCCAGGAAAGCTTAGCAAATAGTAAGGCTGATACTTGGTTTATAAGCTTATTTAATTGGAGTGGAACTGAAGTTGCAAATCCTAATAAATTGAATGTTGGGCAACCTTTAAATTCTAATGAGAAATTGTTGGCTTCTTTGGTTGGGCAAAACTATTCAGATGAGTTTTATGATATTTTAACGAGTAACACAGATGCCAAATCTGAGGTTATTTACATTTCTCCTGTTAAAAATTCTGATTTAATTGTAGCAGCCAATGTAGATATTAAAAATGTAAGAACTCAGTTATCGGTTTTAAAATCAGATTTTTATCTTATATTTTTTATAATGGGTATTTTAATAACGCTCCTAACATTTTTGGTAGTTCGTTATTTAGGTAGTGCTTATGAAAAACACTTAGAAGCAAAATATGCTTCTCTTACTTCAGAAGTTTTAAATCTATCTAAACTAAATGCAGATTTAGTTTCTTACAAAGAAAAAGTGGTTGAAGAGCCTGTTGTAAATAGTTCTGAAGATAATTTAGAACAGGAGAAAAAAAGAATTTTAACCTATATTAGAAACGAGTTAGTACCTATTGCTATAGCAGATATTGCTTATGTTTATACAGAAAATACAATTACCTATGTAGTTTGTTTTGATGGTAAAAAATCTACAACCAATATGAGTTTAGATGATATTTATAATAATTTCGATCCTACCTTATTCTTTAGAGCAAACAGACAATTTATTATAAGTATAGCTGCCATAGATAAGATTATTAAGTATGGTAAAAGTCAACTAAAAATACTTTTGCAATCTAAAACTTCTGAAGAAATAATTATAAGTAAAAATAAAGCAGCTGAGTTTAAGCAATGGCTAAATATGTAGTTTTTTGTCTGAACTAGTGTTTTTTTGATGGCTAATTTTTCCTGTTTAAGCATTTTATTTCCTCTTTACTTACTCTTCTGAATCATTTTTAAATATAATATGTTTAATTTACTGTCAAATAAAATAACCAACATGAAATTATTTATCAAATTAAAAACGACTTTACCTTTAGTTTGTATCTCGCTTTTTTTTATGTCTTGTTTAACAAATGTAGAAGAGCCTATTGTAGATGAAAATCCAAATGTAGATCCTTGCTCAACAATTACCTATTCAGCAAATATTAAATCTATTATAGATATTAATTGTGTACAATGCCATGGAAATGGAGGTAATTTTCCAGATTTAACTACGTATGAAAATACAAGGGCTAATGCAGATTTGGTAAAAGCAGAAACACAAAGTAGAAGAATGCCTCAAGGAAGCTCTTTAACAAATACTGAAATTGAAGCGATTGCTTGTTGGGTAGATGCAGGAGCTTTAAATAACTAGATGCTATGAAGTTTAAAAAAATAGTTTTACCATTAATTTTACTTTCTGTAGGTATTGCAATTGTTGCTTATAACGTTTATAACAAACCACACATAGATGTTGTAGATGCGAAAGCAGATGTTTTAGTAACAGCAGAAAACTTATTTACAGAATTCTCTACAGATGAAGCTACTGCAAATGCTGAATATTTAGATAAAATTATTCAGGTTAAAGGTATTGTGCAAAAGTTAGAAATAGAGAATGGGATAGGTATTGTAACCTTGAAAACAGAAGATGATTTTGGCTCTGTACAATGCAATCTCTCTACAGAAGCTAAAAATGATTTTAACGTGCTAAAAGAGAATGAATTGGTAACTATAAAAGGTATTTGTACAGGTTATCTAATGGATGTTGTTTTAGTAAAATCAGAAATTGTAAATCAATAAATTATGAAATCAATTATAACCATATTTTGTATTTGCTTTTGTTTATCAACTGTAAATTCTCAAGATCGCTATTTTACAAAAAGCGGTGCTATCAACTTTTTTTCTAAAGCGCCTTTAGAAGATATTACTGCAGATAATAATCAGGTACTTAGTATTATAGATGCTTCTAATTCTAAAATGGCTATTTCTATTTTAATGAAGTCTTTTTTGTTTGATAAAGCATTAATGCAAGAACATTTTAATGAAAACTATGTTGAATCAGATAAATATCCCAAGGCTACATTTAAAGGGGAAATATTAGATTTTAATACACTTTCTGAAGATCTTAAAGAATTTAAAGTTAAAGGTGTAATAAATATTCATGGTGTTTCTAAAGATATTGTTGTTATTGCAACAATGAATAAAGTAAATAATACTATAACTGCTGTTGGTAATTTTATAATTAATCTAGAAGATTTTGACGTTGAAATTCCTGCTGTAGTTGCAAAAAATATAGCAAAGAATATTAAAGTAACTTTTAACTTTAAGCATACACCATTTAAAAAATAATACCAATGAAAAATATTCTAACCACACTTTGTTTCCTTTTTTTAAGTTCATTTAGTTTCGCCCAAGATGATTTATTAGATATTTTAGATGATGAAAATACAGAAACAGATCAATCTATAGTAACTTCAACTTTTAAAGGAACACGTATTATTAATGGGCATTCTGTAGAAAATAGAAAGGATAGTGAACTAGAGTTTATTATTTCTCATAGATTTGGACGAATAAATTCTGGGTTTTATGATTTGTTTGGTTTAGATAATTCAAACATTCGATTTTCATTAGAATATGGTTTAACAGACGATTTAACCATTGGTGCAGGTAGAAGTAGTTTTGAAAAAACTTATGATGGTTTTCTAAAATATAGTTTGTTCAAGCAAAAAACAGGCGCAAAATCATTTCCGTTTGCAATTTCATTATTTAGCAGCATTGCTGTAAAAACATTAAAAGATTATGATCCAGATGATAAAAGAACATTTGCAGAAAGTTTGTCTTATGTGTCACAAGTTTTAATTGCTAGAAAGGTTAGTTCATCTTTTTCGTATCAAGTAACTCCTACTTATATTCATAGAAATACAGTAAGTATTGCAGAAGATCCTCATGATATTTTTGCACTAGGTTTTGGTTCTAGAATTAAAGTAAGCAAAAGAGTATCTATAAATGGTGAGTATTTTTATGCTTTTGATAAATCAACCTCAATAAATGCAAGAAATTCTTTAGCATTTGGTGTTGATATAGAAACAGGGGGTCATGTATTTCAATTGATATTATCAAATGCAATTACAATGATTGAAAAAAGTTTTATTGCAGAAACTACTGGAGATTTCTTTGGTGGAGATATCCATTTTGGATTCAATATTTCTAGAACTTTTTAATTATAGAGTAGCCTTTAGCATTCTATCATTTTTAAAAATATCTTGTTTTAATTCAATATTTTTAAAAGCTTTGTTTTTTAGAAGGGTAGAGGTTTCTTTACCTAAATATTGGTTGATTTCAAAAAACAAACATCCATTTTTATTCAAATGATTTTTAGCTAAATCAGCAATTTTATCGTAAAAAATTAAAGCATTATTGTCCTCTACAAATAGGGCTAAATGAGGTTCATTCTCTAAAACATTATTATTAATTTCTGCTTTTTCTAAATTTCTAACATAAGGAGGATTTGAAATTATGATATCAAATTGCATATTTAAATCTATTGTTTGTAGAATATCTTTTGTAATAAAGTTGATGTTAACCTGATTTTCAATTGCGTTTTTTTTAGCAATTTCTAGAGCTTTTTCAGAAACATCAATTGCAGAAATACTAGCGTTATTCAACTCTTTAGCCAAGCTAATAGGTATGCAACCACTTCCTGTGCCAATATCTAAAATTGAGATTTGTTTATTTGTATAGTTAGAATTGTTTCGTACTTCATCAATAATCCAAGCTACTAATTCTTCAGTTTCAGGTCTTGGTATCAAAGTATTTTGATTTACAAAAAATGGATGTCCAAAAAACTCAGTATGACCAATTATATATTGAATAGGTTCTTCTTTTTGCAGTCTTTCTAGTGCTTTATTTAGAATAAGTAATTTAGAATCTTCAATTTTGGAGTCTGCTTTTATGACTAAATCTACACGAGTTAATCCTAAATACTCTTCAATTAATAGTATAAGAAAAGTATCGATTTCTGTTTTGGGATACAATTCAGAAAGAGAAGTGTTAAATAAAGTTCTGTATTCTTTTAAGGTCATGTTTACAATAGTGGACTAAAAAAACGACAGATTCTTTCGAGCGTTTTTTGTTTATTAGATCTTTTTTTAAAGGTTGCTAACTCCAATTTATTGGCTAATTTTTTGCGCTCTTCAAATTCCTGTTTGATTTCAGAGGTTATTTTTTCGCAATAAATAATAGCATTTAATTCATAGTTATGCTCAAAACTTCTGCAGTCAAAATTTGTAGACCCAACAGAAGCTACATCATCATCTATAAAGATTACTTTACTGTGAGAAAAATCCTCTCTCAAATAAATTTCTACACCTGCAGCTAATAAAGTCTCAAAATATGAGTACATACTATAGGTTGCAACTTTAGAATCGCTTTTTTTAGGTAGTAATAGCGTTACTTGAATTCCACTTAAAGCTGCAATTTTAAAAGCCTCTAAAATGGCAAAAGTAGGTACAAAATAAGGGTTTAAAACACAAATGCTTTTCTCTGCTAAGTTGATAAAACTTAAGTATTGTTGCATTACTACAGATTGATCATAATCTGGTCCACTTGAAACTATTTGCAAAGTAGTATCACCTTCATCTTTACATAGTTCTGTGTATTTGTCTGTGGTTGTTAAATCTTGTTCTGTTGCGTAATAAAAGTCTCTTAAGAATGATTTATGAATGCTGTTTACAGCACAACCATTGATTCGTAAATGAGTGTCTTGCCAAACACCAAGATTATCATCATTAATGTATTCGTCAGTAATATTTACACCTCCTGTAAAACCAATTTTATTATCTATTATTGCTATTTTTCTATGGTTTCTAAAGTTTAACGAAAACAGAAAACTACCAAATTTAAAAGGCGTTTCAGGATAAATTTCTACACCAATTTCTTTTAAATGTTTCTTAGTTTTATTCTTTAAATAGTAACTTCCAATAGTATCATAAAGAATTCTAACTTCTACACCTTCTTTTCTTTTTTGTTCTATTATTTTCAAAATCTCAGACAAGACTTTACCATTCTCTATAATGTAATATTGTAAGTGAATAAACTTTTTTGCATTTCGTAAGGCTTCATAAAGTGCCTTAAAAGTTTCTTCTCCATTCTTTAAAAGGGTAACATTATTTTTATCCTCTGTACTTATATTTGTGGTATTGTAAATGAGCTGAGAAATCTTTTTTTGTTTAATGTTTTTTAGAACATCAAGATTGGCATCATCTTTTGTTTTAAAAGATTTTGAAATAAAGTCTTTTCGTTTTTTAGTTTCCTTAAGTTCAAAAAACTTAATTTTTCTACGATTTATTCCAAATAAAATAAATGCAAAAACTCCAAAAAATGGAAAGAAGAAAGTTATTAAAATCCAACTTAAAGATTTAGAAGGTTTTACTCCAAAATATAAAATGTTATAAAATGCCCAAAAGAATAATAATAAATGAGTACCTCCTAAAATGTAATAAGTCATCATAGCTTATATTTCTTTTATCATCCATACATTACAATTGTAATGTGCAGTGTTACCCATTGGTTTATCTAAATTGATAAAACCATTTCGTTTGTATAATTTTACTGCTGCTTGCATGTAAGGTAAGGTTTCTAAATAACAATTGGTAAAACCTATCTCTTTAGCTTTATGTAAACACTGTTTTATAAGTTTAGAGCCAAGACCTTTTCCTCTGGCAATAGGTAAAAAATACATTTTTTGTAGTTCACATGTGTTTCCTTCAAAATTATCTAACTGAGCAATACCTGCACCACCAACAACAGTATTGTTATGCGTAACTACATAATATTTACTTGTAGTTTTTTGATATTGCTTATACATGTTATCTGTGGCTTTATCTTCATAAGCTGTACCAACTTTTGGAGCACCCATTTCTAGAATTACCTCACGAATTACTTTAGCAAGAGCTGCATCATCTTCTGGTTGAATTTCTCTAATGATAAAATCTTCACTTGTCATTTAATACTGTATTTTTGCTGCAGCAAGTTACCTAATTTTTTAAAGAAATATTAGATAAATTAGAGGCTATATTTTTAAGTTTGTTTTAGAAATTAGCTCACTTTTATTAAAAATATAATACGCTATTAATCACGAAGTTTACATAAAACGTTGTTTGCAAATTGCCAAAAACGGGCTGGGTACTACAAGACCAAACCCTTCTGTTGGAGCTGTAATTGTGCACAATAATAAAATAATTGCAGAAGGTTTTACCTCTAATTACGGAAGCAATCATGCAGAAGTAAATGCAATTACTGCAGTTTTAGATAAGAGCTTGTTAAAAGAGGCTACAATTTATGTTACTTTAGAACCTTGTTCTCATTTTGGCAAGACTCCACCTTGTGCAGATTTAATTGTAAAACACAACTTTAAAAAAGTGGTAATTGGTACTTTAGATACTAATAGTATGGTTGCAGGTAAAGGTGTTGAAAGATTAAAAAATGCAGGAATTGAAGTAATTGTAGGTGTTTTAGAAGAGGAATGTAAAAAGCATCACAAACGGTTTTTTACCAATCAAAATAAGAAAAGACCTTACACTATCTTAAAATGGGCAGAATCTCAAGATGGTTTTATAGCACCAAATTATAAAGAAAAACAGCAACCTGTCTGGATTTCAAATCAATACTCGCAACAAATTGTACACAAGCTTAGAAGCAAAGAACATGCTATTTTAGTAGGTACAAATACTGTAATTGCAGATAACCCTAAATTGAATGTTAGGTCTTGGACAGGCAATAATCCTACAAGAGTTGTTTTAGATAATCATTTAAGGCTACCTAAATCTTTGCACGTGTTTGATAATTCAGTAAAAACCATTTTTATCACTGATAAAAATACAGATGCAAATTCAAAGCAGGAAAACATGGTCTTTGAAAAGATTGATTTTCAAAATAATGTTGCCAAGCAAATTATATCGATTTTGCAAAAACATAAAATTCAGTCTTTAATTGTAGAAGGAGGAGCAAAGACACTGCAAACCTTTATAGATGAAAACCTTTGGGATGAGGCTATGGTTTTTGTAGGTGATGTTGAACTTAAAGAAGGTGTAAAAGGGCCTGAGTTTGATGTGCAATTAGCTCATCAACAAAAAATTAAAAACGATACTTTAAAAGTATATATCAATGATTAAAAATATAATTTTCGATTTTGGTGATATTTTCATCAATCTAGATAAACAAGGCACATATAAAGCTATGGCTGCTTTAGGTGTTACTGAAATTTCTGATGATATGATTCACGTATATCATCAGTATGAAAAAGGATTAATCTCTACAGAAGAGTTTATTGATTTTTATGAGCAAAAAGTTCATTTAAAAAGGGAAGACTTGGTTAATGCTTGGAATGCAGTTTTATTAGATTTCCCAAAAAGAAGATTAGATTTTATTATAGAATTAGCAGCTAGTAAAAAGTACAGATTGTTTTTATTGAGTAATACTAATGATTTACATATAAAATGGATACAAAATAGTTTAGGAACTGCTTTTTATAACGAGTTTAAAAATGCTTTTGAGCAATTTTATTTATCGCATGAAATTCATTTCAGAAAGCCAGATTCTGAAATATATGAGTTTGTTTTAGAACAAAATAAATTAAATCCAAAAGAAACTTTATTTGTAGATGATTTGAAAGAAAATACAGATTCTGCACATAAATTAGGTATTCAGGTTTGGAATTTAGATCCTAAAACTGAAGATGTAACAGCGTTATTTACTAAAAACTACAGTCTTTGATTTACCTATTATTAAGCATATTAATTTCTACAGGACTATTTGTAATTTTTAAATACTTTGGTATTTATAAAGTTGATGTACTTAAGGCAATTTTCATCAACTATATTGTAGCTTTTATTTTAGGTTTTACTTTTGCAGAAAGAGATTTTTCAGTAATTGAAATTCCAAATCAACCTTGGTTTTTAGGAGCTTTGTTTTTAGGAGCTCTTTTTGTGTCAATCTTTTTTGTAATGGCAATGACTGCTCAAAAAAATGGAGTTTCTGTAGCTTCTGTAGCAGGTAAAATGTCTGTGGTAATTCCTGTTTTTTTTGGAGTTTTTCTGTATAACGAATCAGTAACTGTTTTAAAAATAGTGGGCATTGTAATTGCTCTAATTGCTGTGTATTTGGCTTCTGTAAAAGAGGATAAAATTGCTACTGAAAAAGCAGGATTGTTATTTCCTGTGTTACTTTTCTTAGGTTCAGGTACTATAGATACTACTTTAAAATATGTAGAAACTAATTTTGTTGATAAAGCAGATGTTTCTATTTTTTCTGGAAGTCTTTTTGCGATAGCAGCTTTCTTTGCAGGAATTATTCTAATTATAAAAGCAATTAGAAAGAGAGAGAAATTTGAAATTAAAAATTGTATTGCAGGATTAATTCTAGGTGTGCCCAATTACTTTTCTATAGTTTTCTTAATAAAAGCATTGCAAACAGAAGGTTTTGAAAGTTCTACACTTTTTACTATAAATAATGTAGGTATTGTAATTGTATCTACGCTTGTAGGTATTTTAATTTTTAAAGAGCAGTTTAGTATAAAAAATAAGTTAGGTGTTGCTTTAGCTATTTTAGGAATCATAATTGTAGCACTGGCCTAATGAAATCAGATAGTTATAAAACCATTTTAGAAGCTACAAAAGAAACTCTTTTTAAAGATAGAAATAGTAAATTTTTTGGTTTTGCTTTTCCTGTAACGAATGAGGAGGCAGTAAAAGACTGTTTGGAGGAGGTAAAAAAAATACATTATTCAGCACGTCATTTTTGCTATGCCTATCAAATAGGAGTAGAAGATATTAAATATAGAGCAAATGATGATGGAGAGCCTAATAATTCTGCAGGAATGCCTATTTATGGACAAATTCAATCTTTTGAAGTTACCAATATTTTAATAGTTGTTGTTCGATATTTTGGTGGAACAAAATTGGGAGTAGGTGGTTTAATAAATGCCTATAAAACATCCGCTCAAATTACTATAGAGGCTTCAGAAATTGTTGAGAAAACAATAGATGTTTTTTATCAATTAAATTTTGAATATGACATGATGAATAAAGTGATGCGTATTTTAAAAGAGAAGAACATCAATTTAGTATATCAAAAAATGGAATTAGCTTGTGAATATGTGATTTCAATTAGAAAAAAAGAGTCAAAAGCTATTTTTGATATTTTTAATAATTTATATAAAGTTGATATTCTGAAACTAGAAGCCTAATTTATCTAGTAAATAATCTGGGCATCTGGTTGGTTTTTCGGTTTTCATATCTATAAAAGCCAAAGTAGAGTTACCAGTACAAATCATTTCATTTTGTTCGTTTACAATCTCATAAATAAAATCAATTTTTACCATTGGTTTTTTTACAAGAAAAGTTGTGATTGTAAGCATATCATCATACAAGGCAGATTTTTTAAAATTACAGGTTAATGATATTACAGGCAGCATTATGCCTTTATTTTCCATATCTTTGTAAGTAACACCCAGATTTCGAAGCCATTCAGTTCTTCCAAGTTCAAAATACTGTGCATAATTTCCATGGTAAACCACACCCATTTGATCTGTTTCTGAATAACGAACTCTAGTTTTTGTTGATGATTTTTTCAATTTATATAAACATTTTCTATTAGGCATTTTACGTAAAAAAAAGTTAATAATCAATAGTAAAATCGTTTTTTTATAATGTTTTTTATTCACATTTTTGTAGGGCTTAAGAAAAGAACCAACCAACAAAATTTTAACCAAGAAAAACAAGTTAGTAATTA